>CAYNUD010000078.1:0-7885 GCA_964400315.1 uncultured Clostridium sp.
TTATCGCGGGAGTGTTACCTGCGCCTACGCCGAGTGCGGGTTTGCCCGAAGAATATGCCGCCTTAACCATTCCGGGACCGCCGGTAGCAAGAATAATGTCGGCTTCTTTCATCACAAGGTTTGTAAGTTCAAGTCCGGGAACGTCTATCCATTCGATTATTCCCTCGGGCGCACCCGCTTTAACTGCGGCATCAAGAACGATTTTTGCGGCTGCGGCAGTGCAGCTTTTTGCTCTCGGGTGCGGGGAAATGATAATTGCATTTCTTGTTTTAAGTGCGATAAGACATTTGAAAATTGCCGTTGAAGTGGGGTTCGTGGTGGGGATTACCGCGGCAATAACGCCGATAGGCTCGGCTATTTTTTTGATGCCGAACGCCTTGTCCTCCTCGATGACTCCGCAGGTGCGAGTGTCACGATAGGCATTATAGATATATTCGGAGGCGTAGTTGTTTTTGATTACTTTATCCTCAACAACGCCCATACCCGTCTCTTCAACCGCCATTTTCGCAAGTGAGATTCTTGCTTTGTTTGCGGCAGAAGCGGCGGCAAAGAATATTTTGTCGACCTGTTCCTGAGAAAACTTTGCAAATTCGTTTTGAGCGGCCTTCACTCTCACGAGAGCGGACTCGAGCGTTTCAACGCTGTTAATGATTGTTCTGCTTGCATTTTCCATTTTTTGTCCTCCTGAATTTCATTGTCGTATTAGCTAAAACCGAAGGTTTATCTTTGTATACATTTTACAATAAAATTAAGGCTTTCGCAATTGCTGTTTTGTGATAACGCTATCTTGAATTTGATATAGCAAATTCAAAATCACTATACAATATATATATGCTTAATCTTCTTCGACTGATTTTGCGGGAAAGCTGTTATATAAATTTAACATTACCTTATGCTTTTAAAGCAATTGTAAATTTTTCGGTAAAATGTTATAATTACATTACTAAGTTTAAAAGTAAGGAGAAAGAACCATGGCGAGATTCACTTTACCGCGAGACATTTACCACGGCAAAGGAGCACTTGAGGCTCTTAAAACTTTTGACGGCAAAAAGGCTATGATCTGCATCGGCGGAAGCAGCATGAAAAAATTTGGATTTCTCGACAAGGCTGTAGCTTATCTTAAAGAAGCGGGCATGGAAGTTGAGATTTTTGAAGGAATTGAACCCGATCCCTCTGTTGAAACCGTTATGAAGGGTGCGGATGCAATGCTCAAGTTTGAGCCTGATTGGATAGTTGCAATCGGCGGCGGTTCACCTATTGATGCGGCAAAAGCAATGTGGATTAAGTATGAATATCCCGAAACCACCTTTGAAGATATGTGCAAGGTTTTCGGACTTCCGAAGCTTCGCCAAAAAGCAAAGTTCTGCGCTATTTCTTCAACCTCCGGTACCGCTACCGAAGTTACCGCATTTTCGATAATAACCGATTATTCAAAGGGTATCAAGTATCCCATCGCTGATTTTGAAATTACTCCCGATGTTGCTATAGTTGACCCCGAACTTGCTCAGACCATGCCCAAGAAGCTTGTGGCTCACACCGGTATGGATGCCATCACTCATGCTGTTGAGGCTTATGTATCAACCGCTAACTGTGATTATACCGATCCTCTTGCACTTTATGCCATAAAGATGATCAAGGATGATCTTGTTGATTCTTATAACGGCGACACAGCAAAGCGTGATGCAATGCATAATGCACAGTGCCTTGCCGGTATGGCTTTCTCGAATGCACTTCTCGGTATTGTTCACTCCATGGCGCATAAGACCGGTGCCGCATTTGCGGATTTCGGCGCTCATATAATTCACGGTGCCGCAAACGCTATGTATCTTCCCAAGGTCATTGCTTTCAATGCTAAGGACGATACCGCAAAGAAGCGTTACGCCGATATTGCCGATTACATAGGTCTCGGTGGCGACAGTGCCGATGAAAAGGTTGAGCTTCTCATCGCTTTCCTCAGAAAGATGAACGACGACCTCAACATTCCTCACTGCATTAAGAACTACGGTGAAGACAGCTATCCGACAGAGCAGGGCTTTGTTCCCGAGGAAGTATTCCTTGAGAGACTTCCGGAAATTGCCAAAAATGCTATCGGTGATGCTTGCACGGGCTCAAATCCCCGTCAGCCGAGCCAAGAGGAAATGGAAAAACTCCTCAAGTGCTGCTATTATGACACCGAAGTAGATTTCTGATTTACGTATATTTACTTCTCGATTTCTTGTACGAAAAGCCGTTTGGCCGTTTGGGTCAGGCGGCTTTTGTCTATATCAAAACATTTCTCTTTTTGATTTGCACAGCTCGTCTATAAATGCCTTGTCAAGTGCCGACAGCTTATAATCATGCTTATAAATGAGTATATCTTTATAGATTTTTTTGTTTTCTTCGCAAGGAATCTGTATAAGTCCGTATCTTTCGCAAAGCGCCGCGGGAATGGGGGATACCCACATGAATGTTTCTTTGTTTTCGGCAAGAAGCTCAAACTGACTCGCACGTTCAAAAACAAAAATTCGACGGCTGATGTTGTCGGGAAGTTCCTCTTTTCTGACCTGAGAAAGCGGAAGCGACGGAACATAGGGGTCTGCGTGAGCGATTTCAATATAGTCGGCAAGGTCGTCAAATGTGATTTTCTTCAGTTTCGCAAGCGGATTATCCTTACTCATAGCAAGCACATAACTGAATTCGGTTATCATCTCATATTGAAGATCTTTTTCGTCAAGCATTGTTTTGAAATATTTGTCGTAGTTTTCCGCATAACGAATTATGCCGAGCTTATAATCCTCATGGAGAATATTTTTGATTGCACGAAGTGAATTTGTTTCTTTGTAGATTATTTCAGCCTCTCCTTCGCCGACAAGCATGTGGGAAAAACGGGCAAATGCATCGGAAATATAGCTTGCTCTCGGTACGGAAATCGAAAAACGCTTCTTTACAGAACCGGAGCCGTTGAATATGCTTTCAACCTCGTCTACCTGCCGAAGAATGGTTTTTGCATAACGAATAAACGTTTCTCCGTCGGAGGTTAAAACCATGCCTTTTGCGGAACGTTCAAAAATTCTAACGCCCAGAGAAGCTTCAAGCTCTTTTATGGCTCGGCTGAGATTGGGCTGACCTACGTAAAGCTTTTCAGCCGCTTTGTTTATCGAGCCTTCGGTTGCGACCTCAACGGCATATTTAATGTGCATAAGATTCATATACGGACCTCCGAAAAGTCATGTTTAAATTCCCTTATATATATCTTAGCATTTTGAAAATACTATTTCAAGAAGATTTTAATATTTCTTAAAAAATCACCAATGCAATGCATTTCTTGACACAATGAACGTTTTGGTGATATACTGTAAATAACATGAAAACAGGAGAGAATATGGCTGTAAAAATAATTGTTACCGATCTTGACGGCACATTGATGGCACCCGACCATGTTACCGTTACTGAATTTACCAAAAGCACCTTGCTAAAAGCTCACAATTCGGGTATACGCATTGCAATCGCAACCGGCAGGACGCTTTCCTTTACCGATGGCGTGACAGGGCAAATACCCTTTGTTGATTACGTCATCTGTTCAAACGGTGCGGCGGTTTATGACAGAAACAAGGGCGAATATATTTATTCAAATCTCATTTCCGCCGACGAAACCGCACGGGCGATTGAAAGGCTCAATGCATTGCCGATTTTTTATAATGTTTATCTGGAGGGCAAAATCTATGTGCAGAGCGGCAGTGAAAAATATTTTGAGAATCCCGGTATGCCCGCCGAGTTTATTGATAAATTCGTTGCCGCTACCGTTCAGTCATCCGACCTGCTTACGGAAACAAAGGGAAAGGGTGCCGAGCTTATTGATATTTTTACGACCGATTTAAGCCTGCGTGAAAAAGTGCTTGCGCCTTTTATCGAAAAGGGCTGCGACATAGCCTCTGCCATACCGAGTGCAACCTCCGTAACCGCTTCGGGAGTGAACAAAGGAGCGGCGCTTCTCGGAATGTGCGAAAGACTCGGCATTACCGCAGAGGAAGCCATGGCGTTCGGAGATGCCGAAAACGACTGCCCGATGCTTAAAATTGCAGGACTGTCTTTTGCCATGTCAAACGGCACGCCCGCGTGTAAGGCGGCTGCGAAGACCGTTGCTCCGTCAAATGCCGAGGACGGCGTTGCGCAAATGATAAACAAATATGCATTTCTCTAATAATTTCGGAGGTTAAAGACATGGATGTTTCAAGTATTCTCAAGCATTGTGACCATACGCTTCTTGCCGTAGATGCAACATGGGAGCAAATCAAAGAGGTGTGTGACGACGGGATAAAATATTCGACGGCAAGCGTTTGCATTCCCGCTTCCTATGTTGCCGATGCCAAGAAATATGTTGGTGATAAGCTGAAAATTTGCACCGTTATAGGTTTCCCGAACGGATATTCCACCACGGCCGTTAAAGTGTTTGAAGCCGCGGATGCCGTCAAGAACGGCGCCGATGAAATTGATATGGTTATCAATGTCGGTTGGGTCAAGGATGAAAAATATGATGAAGTTACAAACGAAATAAGTGCCGTAAAAAACGCCTGCGGTGACAAGATATTAAAGGTGATAATAGAAGCCTGCCTGCTTACGGATGAAGAAAAGATAAATATGTGCCGTGCCGTAACCGAAGCGGGTGCGGATTTCATAAAAACCTCTACGGGCTTTTCAAAAGGCGGAGCAACAAGAGAGGATATTGCTCTTTTTGCCGAAAATATCGGCGACGGAGTTAAAATGAAAGCTGCGGGAGGTATTCGTTCCTTTGAGGATGCGGAGGATTATCTCTATCTCGGCTGTGAAAGGCTCGGCACAAGCGCCATTGTTAAATTGGTTAAAAAACAAGACACGACAGATTATTGAGGAGGAGATAACGTGAGTAAGCTGCCTACTCCGCATATTGCGGCAACCGAAAAAAATGCGTTTGCCAAAACCGTTCTTATGCCCGGAGACCCGCTCCGTTCAAAATTTATTGCCGAGAATTATCTTGAAAACGCCGTACTTGTCAATAACACAAGAGGCGTTCAGGGATACACCGGAACATACAAGGGCAAAAGAGTGTCCGTTATGGCATCGGGAATGGGTATTCCCTCAATAGGGATTTATTCTTACGAGCTTTATAATTTTTATGATGTTGAAGCGATAATTCGTGTCGGCTCAGCAGGGGCGATAAATTCCGAAATTCATCTGCGAGATATTGTTTTCGGTATGGGCGCATGCACAAATTCCGCCTACGCCAAACAGTTTGGGCTCCCCGGCGACTTTGCACCCGTAGCGGATTTTGTGACCCTTTCAAGAGCGGTAAATGCTGCCGAAAAGCTCGGTATTAAGCCGTTTATCGGCAATTTATATTCCTCGGATAATTTTTACGACGACTCCGAAAGTCTTGCCAAGTGGCGAAAGATGGGCGTGCTTGCCGTCGAAATGGAAAGTGCGGCTCTGTATATGAATGCCGCAAGAAGCGGAAAAAAGGCTCTTGCGATATGCACCATATCCGATTGTCCGCTTGCGGGCGGTGAGGAATGCACGGCTCTCGAGCGTGAGCAGACCTTTAATTCGATGATAGAAATTGCTTTGGAGACGGCATATGAATAACAGAGAACTTATCAAAGCGGCTTTGATCGCGCGCGAATTTTCGTATTCTCCTTATTCCGGCTACAGTGTGGGTGCGGCATTGCTTTGTGCCGACGGTACGGTATATACGGGCTGTAACATTGAAAATTCGGCATTTACGCCGACAAACTGTGCCGAACGCACTGCTTTTTTTAAGGCCGTTTCCGAAGGAAAACACAGCTTTGTACGTATTGCCGTTATTGGAGGAAAAACGGATCGGCAACCAAACAAAACCTGCTTACCGTGCGGTGTTTGCAGACAGGTTATGCAGGAATTTTGTGCTCCCGATTTTGAAATAATTACCGCCTTATCACCCGATGAATATACAATAATAACTCTTGAGGAGCTTTTTCCGAGAGGATTTGATAAAAGTGAGGTGCTTTCCGATTAAGAGTATCAAGGAGCTTATAGCAACAAAAAGAGACGGCGGCAGATTAACTGCCGAAGAACTGTGTCGGTTTGCTTTCGGAGCGGCCGACGGTAGCATTCCGGACTATCAGATTTCCGCAATGCTTATGGCAATGTACCTTAACGGACTTGACGAAAAAGAAACGGTTGACCTCACCCTTGCCATGGCCGATTCGGGCGATAAAGCCGATTTGAGCGGTATTGACGGCATTAAAGGCGACAAGCATTCTACGGGCGGAGTCGGCGACAAAACCACACTTATCGTCGCTCCCGTTGTTGCCGCATGCGGTGTGAAAATCGCTAAAATGAGCGGTAGAGGGCTCGGCCATACGGGTGGTACAGTTGATAAACTTGAAGCGATTTCCGGATTTAATTCTACGCTTACTACCGAAAAATTCAAAGAAATCGTTAACAAATGCGGGCTTTGCGTTACGGGTCAATCCGGAAACCTTTGCCCCGCTGATAAAAGACTTTACGCACTGCGAGATGCAACCGAAACCGTCAGCAGTATTCCGCTCATAGCTTCAAGTATTATGAGCAAAAAGCTTGCAGGCGGTGCGGATTGTATTGTTCTCGACGTTAAATGCGGAAGCGGCGCTTTTATGAAAGACACGAACTCGGCAAAACAGCTTGCCGAAACAATGGTTAAAATCGGAAAAACAGCAGGCAAAAAGGTGTCCGCATTGATAACGGATATGGATACTCCTCTCGGCAACCGTATCGGTAATTCTCTTGAAGTAATTGAAGCTGTTGAAACACTTAAGTGCAACGGTCCCGAGGATTTGACCGAGCTTTCGCTCGCACTTGCCGCAAAGCTTCTTTCTCTTGCGGGAATGGGAAACGTTGAAGAATGCAGATTAATGGCAAAATCAAAGACCGAAGACGGTTCCGCACTTGCAAAACTCGCAGAATCCGTTGAACTGCAAGGAGGAGATACATCGTATATTTTTAATACCGATAAATTTCCGAAAGCACCGTATCACAAATCAGTCACGGCAAAAAGGAACGGATATATTTTCCGTACGGATGCACAGCTTATCGGACTTTCCTGCATGCTTCTCGGTGCGGGCAGGCAGAAAAAGGATGATATGATTGATTTTTCGGCAGGTATCGTTCTTCGCAAAAAAACGGGTGATTACGTTACCGCAGGCGATGAGATAGCGGTAATGTATGCTTCGAATGAGGCTCTTTTTGAAGCGGCAGAGGAAAGGTTTTATTCCGCTCTTTCGTTTTCCGACATACAGCCGGCGAAAAGGTCCGTAATTTTGTCTGTGATTGAGTAAAGTTGCACAATTTATTCAATATTTTTTTGACTTGCTAATACTCTGTCGTTGTGATATAATTTTTAAGCATAAATAAATCATAGGAGAGATTTACATGGGAAAACTTAATCAAATCGACAAAGCCGCCGACAGCAAGGGCAAGGGTATTGCAACACTTTGGCAGTTTATCAAATTTATCGTTGTCAGCCTCGGAGCCTTTGTCATTCAAACCGTTCTTCCGATTATCGTTCAGCTTTTTATGTCGGATGAATTTATCAATCAAAAGTATGAATTTTTCGTCTTTGCTTCCGCCGGCGGCGAGGGCAACGGTCTCGGATTTTTCATTGCTTCAACCGCAAGCAACATAATCGCTCAAATCGTTTCGTTCTTTATTAACAGAGACAAAACCTTTAACTCCGATGCGAACATAGCCGTTACGCTTCCTATTTACATCATTTTCACCGTTGCGCTTATTTGCTTCTCGGCTTGGCTTGCACCCACCTTCCAGGGCTGGCTCGTTGCAAAGAACGTTGCCGAAAGCCTTGCAACGTTTATTTCCAATGCGCTTTGCGGTGCAATTCAGTTTTTCCTGTATTTCC
>CAYNUD010000079.1:0-7879 GCA_964400315.1 uncultured Clostridium sp.
CTCCCGTAAACTGCCGCCCGTTCGAATGGGGCGCCGATATTGTGACGCATTCCACTACCAAATACATGGACGGTCACGGTGCTGCCGTCGGCGGTGCAATAGTGGATTCCGGCAAATTCGATTGGACAAAGCACGCCGAAAAATTCTCCGGTCTTTGCACTCCGGACGAAAGCTATCACGGCGTAACCTACACTGAGCGTTTCGGCATTGAGGGTGCTTACATAACCAAGGCAACGGCTCAGTTAATGCGCGATTTCGGATGTGTGCAGAGTCCGCAGAACGCTTTTATCCTCAATTTGGGTCTTGAGAGCCTTCATGTAAGAATGAAAAGACATTGCGAAACAGCTCTCAAGGTTGCCGAATTTCTCTCTAAGGACGAGCGTATTGCGTGGGTCAGGTATCCCGATTTGCCCGACAGTGAAGATTATCTTCTTGCAAAAAAATATCTTCCCAACGGAAGCTGCGGCGTAGTATCTTTCGGCGTTAAGGGCGGAAGAAAAGCCGCCGAAGCATTCATGAAGGAATTAAAACTCGCCGCAATAGAAACCCATGTTGCAGATGCACGCACCTGCTGTCTGCACCCCGCAAGCTCAACGCACCGTCAAATGAATGATGCCGAGCTTGAAGCCGCGGGAGTATCCGGAGATCTTGTTCGCATGAGTTGCGGACTTGAAAGTACAGACGATCTCATTGCCGACATCGCACAGGCTCTCGACTGCATAAAATAATATAAACATACGAGGTTATTGCAATGCCCATAAAGATACCGAACGACCTTCCGGCAACGAAAACACTCACGGAAGAAAATATTTTTGTAATGAACGAGAACAGAGCGCTTTCGCAGGATATACGTCCGCTGAAAATTCTGCTTCTCAATCTTATGCCGACAAAAATCGCCACGGAAACTCAGCTTTCGAGGCTTTTGGGCAACACTCCACTTCAGGTTGAGCTTGAATTGCTCCACACCTCCTCCCACATATCAAAAAACACTCCGCAGGAACACCTTTTCACTTTTTACAAAACCTTTGATGAAATTAAGGGGCAAAATTTCGACGGGCTCGTTATAACCGGCGCACCTGTAGAACATCTGCCGTTTGAAGAAGTCGAATATTGGGATGAGCTTTGTGAAATAATGGAGTGGTCAAAAACACATGTTCACAGCACATTCCACATATGTTGGGGAGCTCAGGCCGGACTTTATTATCATTTCGGCATCAAAAAATATCCGCTTGAAGAAAAGTTGTTCGGCGTTTTTGAGCATACCGTCGAGCGTAAAAGCTCAATTCTTTTCCGCGGATTTGACGACACGTTTCTTGTCCCGCATTCCCGTCACACAACAGTAAGACGTGAGGATGTTGAGTCTGTTCCCGAGCTTAAGATTCTTGCGGCTTCGTCGGAAGCCGGACTTTACGCCGTATCTACCGAAAACGGAAAGCAGGTATTTATCACGGGTCATAGCGAATACGATGCAAATACGCTCAAAAACGAATATCTGCGTGACAAAAACGCAGAACTGCCGATAAAGCCTCCGAAGAATTATTTTCCCAATGATGACGACACTGCGGAACCGACAGTCAAATGGCGTTCACATGCAAATCTTCTCTATGCAAATTGGCTGAATTACATTGTATATCAAAATACACCATATGAAATCAGCAACATTAACAAATAAGGAGTGTCACAAATGATTTTCGATACAATTGATAATTTAAGAAAATACGCCGCTCTGGATTCCCGTTTTGAAATCATCGCCGATTTTATTGAAAAAAACGATCTCAAAGCCGTTGAAAACGGAAGCTATGAGGTTTGCGACGGCGTTAAGGTCAACATCTCCGAATATGAACCGAAAAAAGGCGGAGATTTTGAAGCTCACCGCGAATACCATGACCTCCAATATGCGATTACGGGCGGTGAAGCCATTGAAATCTTCCCCACAAGATACGGTTTATCTTCAAAGGGTTACCGGCCCGATGCGGAATTTTTCCCGAACGGAAGCTGTGAGAGCACAAAAATCGCTCTTGAAGAAGGTACCTTTGCTTTTCTTACTCCCGATGATGCTCACCGTCCCTGTATCAAGTTGAACGACATTAAAATCAAAAAAGCCGTATTCAAAATTCACATTTAATTTTGCTCACCTGTCGCACAAAAAACGGCAGGTGATGCTTTGTTTAAAATACGGTATTACATACAATGCCGGCAATACCGCAACACAAAGAAGCAACCACGGTAAAAAGCTGAGCTTAAACAAAAAAATATCCGTCACCTCATCTCGGCAATGCTTCACACTGAGCGAAACGGCACGGAGCGGAGAAACGTCCGAATATGCGGCAAAGTAAAATTCGGCCTTTGCATATCTTTGAACGGCAACTGACCAAAACGCAACTCCAGTCACAGCAAGAACGGCTATTCCGATTAGCAAAGCTCGGGAAGCTCTAAGGCTCACGGCCGACCGTGATATTCCGAGCATGAAAGCCAAAAGCATCGTCGCGGGGATTGACTCAAATGCGGCAAGCCAAAACAACTTCAATCCAAAGAGCACGGAATACAGCAAGCAGGCGTTAATCCTGTCGGAAAAACGAAGCTCTCTTTCCTCTCGGCTTCCGAGTGCCAAAGAAATGTGCTTTATTTGTAATTTCATTCTCAGCGGAGCAAGGACAAAAAGTGAAACAGGCAAAGTAATCACCGCCGCTATTCCTTGTATCAATTGCGGATTCTTCGCAGGCAGAAGCACGGTCGATGCAGTGCACAGAGAAAAAACAGCCGTCAGAATAATCGACAGCGCTAATGTCGGCAAAATGACAAGCGAACTTCCGAGCAACGCTTCCCTTGCGGAAAGCTTTATTCTTGCATTCATATCCATCACCAAAATCAAAAATCGGGAAGCGGTAAGCCTCCCGATTTATTATTTGCTTTTTTAAGCGGATATTCCGCCAAATCAATTATTTATTAAGTCCCAAGCTATCTCGGATACCGTCAAGCATATCGGTGATTTTGTCAACTACGGGAGCTGCATAACGCACATATTTGTCGTGGAACGAATTGCCCTGCTCAAACTGTGGTATTTCCGCACCCTCGGCGAAATTGCCCATGGGGATTATGCGCTTGTTCGGCTTATCGTTTTGCAAATACTGTGTATAGAGCGGATCGGTGTATACATCCATGTAATCATCGGAGAACATGAAGCGGTTATACATCTTCATTATTCCGTCGTGGCAGTTTGAATGAAGCATACCCTTGATAAACCATGTATGCTCGGGCAAAATGCACGTTGATGCATCAATATGATTATCGGGCGAAATATGATTGTGTCCGCAATTCACCTTTTGGGTGTAGCCCTCTCCGAGAGTCTCTCCCCTCTCGGCAACCGTTGCACCCGCCGAAGCGTATTTCGTATCCACAGTTCCGTCGCTGTCGCTTGTCATCGACTCGACAAGCGGCGTTCTCTGAATATCGTAGCCCGCAACTATCATTATGCGTACGCCGTCGGAAACGGCGGATTTTAATATTTCCTCGGCTCTGCATTGAATGTTGTAATGATAATAGTCCGCTTTTTCTATGAGTCCCTTTTGAGTATCGGGGTCAAGATTGATTTTTTTCGCCTGCTCATATGTGTCATCGGGCACGAACGCCCAAAGTCCGAGAAGCGTGCCGAAAACGGGTGTCATAAGCTCGTCAAAAACCTTGGTTTGAAGTTCGTCGAGAATTTTATCACCGACGGAAAGGACTATATCGACAAGTCCGCTGTAATAGAGGAAATTGAAAAGGAAATACAGTGCGGTGCTTTCGCCGTCGGAGGGAGGATAAGCTCCCGTACCGTAATCCAAAAGCGCTTTACCGTCAAGTTCGAGCTTTCTGCAAAGCAAATCGCCGGCAACGGCAGTACCGAGTAAAGGACAGCACTGGAAAATACAGGCATCAACATCGTCGCAACCGTATTCGTTAAAATAGGCAAGTGTCACTACTCCGCCCATTGACGAAGCACGGAAATTGACCTTGTCGTGACCGGTAAGCTCTTTGATATAAGTGACATAATCATTGAGCTGGGCCGCAACCTCAAGCGGGTCAAGCCGCCAATCGTAATGGAAATAATAGCTCTTGTTCATTCCGTGGTCGGTATCGGTCGGCATTTCAATTTTAACGGAAACATTCGCCGCCGAATTTCCGTCACCGTCAAGAGCGAGAGCACCCATAGACTCGTAAATCGTATCAATCAGCGCATCGCCGAAGCGCTCGTAATTGTGTGTAAGCGGCAACGTTACAAGAGACGGGAGAATATCCGCAACGATTTTGAGTATTGCCTCGGTTGTCGGTCTGAAAAGGATTTTCTCGCTTTCGGTATCGGGATTTTCGTAAATTGTGGTATTTCCGAGAGGGCCGACATAAATAACGGGATTTTCGCCGCAGTGACATTTACCGTCGGCGGCATATGCGGCGGGAGTAAGCACGGAAACAAGAGTGAGTGCCGTCAAAAACAAAGCAATTATCTTTTTCATATTCCTCATCCTTTTTGTTTTATGCATTCAGTTTAGCTTATTTAATGTATTTTGTCAACAAAAATCGCTTTCAGGCATTGCAAAAGTATGTATACTTATGATAAAATAGTTTCGCAATAAAACAGGAGACTGATGCCATGCTGAAATTTAACCAAAACGGGAAATTCAAGATTTTGCTGTTCGGAGATCTGCACGAAAAAGCGGATTACGCCGAAAGTCCGAAATTCAAGGATATGCAAAAGCTGATGAACGCCGCTCTTGACAGATACTCTCCCGACCTTTGCGTTTTACTCGGCGACGTGTGTGATGCTCATATTTGCAAGAAAGACCCCGAAGCCTTCAAAAGAATGGCAAAAGCGATATGCGAGCCGATTTTTTTAAGAAACATTCCCGTTGCAGTGATTTTCGGCAATCATGAGCACGACTCTGACTGCGACAATGCTCTCGTTAAGGCTTATTCGGAAATCGGCTGTATCGTAAGAAACGATGCTCCCGGGACGGGCTCGGGTGCGGATTATCGGGAGCTTGTTTATTCGAGCGACGGCAAAACGCCGAAATTCTGTCTCTGGTTTCTCGATTCGAACAATCTTTATCCCTACAAAAGCGTTTCGGACTATGACTGCGTTCACCGTGACCAGATAGAATGGTTTGAAGAGGAAAGCGAAAGGCTCAAAGCTCTGAACGGCGGTGCGGCAATTCCGTCGTTTGTTTTTCAGCACATTCCCGTTCCCGAAATATATAATCTTCTGCGTCCCGCACGGTTTTTCGAGCTTCCCTTTTCGGCAAAAGGCTTCAACACAAAAAGCGACACGCACTATATGCTCAAAAAAGGCTGTGAGGGCTATCTCGGCGAGGGTCCTTGCCCTCCCGACATTAACAGCGGTCAATTCTATGCGTGGAAAAAGGTCGGCGGAGTTCTCGGTGCATTTTTCGGTCACGACCACCTCAACGATTTCAGCGGATATACCGACGGCATTTTTCTTGCTCATCACAAAACAGCGGGCTTTCGTGCCTATACGGACGGATGCCGAAGTTGTGTACGGCTCGTGACACTTGACGAAACCGACTTGGGCACCTTTACACAGGAGCTTCGGCATTTCAAGCAATTCGGACTCAAATGCGAAAGCCTCGGCCCGATTTTCAGGCATATAACAGACAGACAAAGCACCAATATGCACAAAGCGGCGAAAATCCTCGGCATTGCGGCAGGCATAGCCGCCGTTGCCGCAGGAATAACATATCTTTTATCAAAAATCATATAAGGAGATTTCTGTATGGAAAAAAGTGCAAAGCTCGGCAAGCTCACCCTTTTGAACATTATTCTTTTCGGTTTTATCGGTCAGGTCGCATGGGCGGTTGAAAACAACTTTTTCAACACATTTCTTTTCTCCTTCGGCGGCTCGACCTCCGATATTTCAACAATGGTTGCGGCAAGCGCCGTTGTTGCCGTCGTAACCACCTTTGTTATGGGCACACTCAGTGACAAGCTCGGCAAACGAAAAATTTTCATCTGTGCCGGCTATGTCGCATGGGGTATAACCGTTATGGCATTCGCTTTTATTTCCAGAGAGAATCTCGGCAGGCTTATCGGAGAGGACGCATCCTCTGCCGCCGCGCTTTCCGCAACGGTCACCACCGTTATAGTAATGGACTGCCTTATGACATTTATGGGCTCGACAAGCAACGATTCGGCGTTCAACGCTTGGATAACCGACGTTACCGATTCCTCAAACAGAGCCAAAACCGAGGGCTTGCTTGCAATATTACCGGTCCTCGCTCTCGTTATCGTAACGGGCGTGTTCGGATTCATTGCAGGCGACGATGCTCAGGCATCTGATTATTCGGTATGCTTTCTCGGTCTGGGCATTCTCGTTATCATCTGCGGAATAATCGGCATATTCACGATTAAAGACAGCGGAAGCGGTCAAAAAACCGACGGCAATTTCTTCGCCGACCTCATTTACGGCTTCAGACCAAGCGTAATAAAAAGCCACAAATGCCTTTATCTCGCTCTTGCCTGTATGGGCGTTTACTCCATTGCAAGTCAGGTTTTCTTTCCTTATATTTTTATCTACATTGAGCATCAAATAGATTTTGAAGCCGAGGTAACAGTTCCCTCGGTAATCATTGCCGCCATAGTCGTTATTACGGTCCTCGGCGCCGTTCTCGCTTCAATACTGCTAATGGATAAAATGGGTAAATCGAAATTCGCCGTTCCCGCAGTAATTCTTTTTGTCGTGGGACTTACGGCGGTGTACTTTGCAGGCTCTCACTTTGTAAAATTCATCGCCTGTGCCGCAGCGGCAATAGGCGGCTACGGTCTGCTGATGATTTTGCTCAATGCGGCAATAAGAGACTTCACTCCCGAGGACAAGGCAGGTCAATTTCAAGGCGTGCGTATGATTTTTGCCGTTATGCTCCCGATGATTATCGGTCCCCGTGTCGGCTCGGAAATAACGGAGCGTTTTTCGGTCACCACATATACAAACGCATATAATGAGCCCACCCTCGTTCCCCCCGCACATCTTTTCCTCGCCTCGGCGGCAATCGGAATATTCATTCTCATTCCTCTTTTCTTCCTGCTCAAGGAATGGAAAAAGAGCGAAAAAACAACTGACTCTTGACATTAAAGATTTTTCTGCTATATTATTAGCGGCAAAGATAAATGAAAGGTCGATATTGTATATATGTATATTATCATCGTCGGTCTCGGCAAGCTCGGTTTAACTCTCACAAAACAGCTATCTGCCGAGGGGCACAACATTGTTGTTGTCGACTCCGATAACAGTGTTGTCGCTTCAACCGTTGATACTTATGACGTAATGGGCATTTGCGGGAACGGTGCAACCTATGAAATTTTGGAAGAAGCAGGCGCCTCCAAAGCAAAGCTGATTATCGCGGCAACAGGTTCGGACGAACTGAACATTCTCTGCTGTCTTTTTGCAAACCATATGGGAACGGAAAACACCATTGCCAGAGTACGCAACCCCGATTATGCGGGGCAGGCTCAGTTCCTGAGAAATGAGCTGGGAATAAGTATGACGGTCAATCCCGAATACGAAACCGCCAACGAAATTTCGAGAATAATCCGTTTCCCATCTGCGGCAAATCTCGACTCCTTTGCTGGCGGACGGGTTGAAATAGCAAGGATCAGAATTCACTCCGATAATCCGCTTTGCGGTATTCCCCTTTATGAAATGCGTAAAAAGACAAAGGCCAAGGTGCTTATTTGTGCCGTTCAACGCGGTGATAACGTACACATACCCTCGGGTGATTTTGTTCTTCAATGTGATGACGTTATAAGTATAACCGGAACACGTGCGGAGCTTTCATCATTCATGAAGCAAACAGGTGTATATAAACAAAAAATCAAAAACGTCATGATA
>CAYNUD010000080.1:0-7793 GCA_964400315.1 uncultured Clostridium sp.
AATTTTAATCAAGCCTCCGAAAACGGCGTATTAATACCGGTTAAGCGGAAGTTTACGGGATCTCGGTCACAGTTAAATCGGTAAACGCTCATGACCATACCTATCGCAAAATAAATACAGAGATTCGATGAACCGCCGGCACTGACGAACGGAAGCGTTATACCGATACAGGGCAGAAGCATAAGGCACATTCCGATGTTGATAATGACCTGAGAACCTATCATGAAGGCAGTTCCGTAGCACAAAAGACTGCCGGAGATATTTCTCGAATGCTTACCGACCCTTACAATTTTTATTATTATCAGAGTGAATACGGTAAGAAGTCCGATTGCGCCGATAAAACCAAGTTCTTCGCCGACAACGGAAAATACCATATCGCTCTCATTTACGGGAACGCCTGCTGCGGATTGAGTGTAGGTTCCTTTGAAAAGACCGTCACCGAGCAACTTGCCGGAGCCGATGGCATTTACACAGCGTTGCTGTTGATAAATGACCTTGTTGTATACCGATTCGCTCAGTGCGGATGGATAGTAGATGGCAAGGATTCTTTGACGGTGAAGATTTGAAAGAGCCTTGACCCAAAGCAAGGGAGCGGCGGCAACAACACCGCATATAGCCAAGGCAAAATATCTGAGCTTTACCCCTGCAACAAACATCATTCCGACAAACATAAGGGCAAATATTATTGCCGAGCCGGGGTCGCCCGTGAGAACTATTATTCCTATGGGAATAAGGGCGTGCAGAGTGAGAAGAAGCACATTCTTTACTTTGTTTATTTCGTCCTTGACCGCGTCTATATGTGCTGTGAAGGTGATAATAAAGCCTATTTTGGCAAGCTCCGAGGGCTGAAATTTCAGCGAGAACGTTTCCGTCGTTATTATCGGAAGCCAACATTTGGCATCGGGTCTGTCAGTCGGAGCATCACCGAAAATGAAAAGCGAAAGGAGCAGGAGCAGACAAACTCCGCCGACTATCGGCCAAAGGCTTATCATGGCGTTATACTCGACAAGAGAAATAAAAAGGCAAAGTACGATTCCGAGCGCCGAGGCACAGATCATTATAAGGCATTCTCTGCTTATCGTAAGACCGCTGCTTGCCGCTTCGTTCATGGTTGCACTGTAAACCATAAGCACTCCGAAAGCGGAGGTCATTATGCAGGTCAAATATAAAAAGATATCCGTTTCCTTTATGTTGTTTTTTAGAGCAGTTTTGCTCACGGTAACACCTCCTTAGCGCTGTTTTGCGGTTGATTTTTTCAAAGCCGATATTCCGAGCGTAAGCAGAACGGGAAAAATTATTGCGGCTATAAAGCCGATTTTGAGATTATCGCCGAAAGCTCCCGAGACCGCACCTACAAGTGCGGGCCCGCCGGCACAGCCGAGATCACCCGCAAGAGCAAGCAGGGCAAACATGGCGGTAGCACCGTCGGGAGTGTGCTTTGCGGCAAGACTGAATACTCCGGGCCAAAGAATACCGACAGAGAAGCCGCACAGCCCGCAGCCCGCAAGAGCAAGCACCGGATTCGGAGAAAATGCGGCAATCAAATATCCGAATACGCACAGCACACAGCTTGCGGTGATAAATGACGTAAGGCGCAGTTTTTCACTGAACACCGCATAAATAACGCGAGAAAGCCCCATGAGAACGGCAAACATACACGGACCGAGTAAATCGCCGAGGGTTTTCGATACCCGAAGTCCTGTTTCCGCAAAAGCGGAGGACCATTGACTCATTGCTTGTTCGGCCGCTCCCGAACATATCATGAGAATAACGAAAATCCAAAACAGTTTTGACTTGAAAAGGCTTTTCAGTGACTTTGATTCTGCATTATCTGAAAGAGCGTTGATGGGTACAAAGCAAAAATACAGGGCATTTGCAAAGGGTATTACAGACCAAAGAAAGGCGAGAATACGCCAATTTGATATTCCGAAAACGCGGAAAAATGCGGTCGTAAGCAGTATTACCGCAACATGACCCCAACAGTAGAATGAGTGAAGCAGACTCATTGCGGCAGATTTTTTATCGGTGGGACACGCTTCGACTATGGGACTTATCAATACCTCTATAAGTCCGCCGCCTACGGCGTAAACGGCAATTGAAGCTATGAGCCCTATGTACGGGTTCGAAAGTGTGAACGGAAGCACTCCGAGCAGAACAAGCCCCGTGCCCGCAAAAAGGTGAGCCGCGACTATGGAAGTGCGGTATCCTATTTTGTCTATAAGCTTTGCGCTGGCAAAGTCTATTGCAAGCTGTAAGCAGAAATTTACGGTAACAAGCCCCGCTATTTTTTCAAGAGAAACGTCGAAATCGCGCTGAAACGTAACAAACAGAAGCGGAAGAAAATTGTTTACGACGGCTTGAGTGACATATCCGAAATAGCTCGCGGTTATTGTGTGTTTAAAATTATTCTTAATACTCATACAGTTCAAATGAAGCCCCTGTTACGGGGCTTCTTCTAAATGGATTTACGAATTTATTTTACTTCGTCAAAAAGTGCAAGATAAGCGCTTGCTATCGTTTCGCCCGCTTTGGGACCGGTTGAAACGATTTCTTCGTTTTCGGTGAGATATGAGTGCCAACTGTTTTCATTGAGGATGTATCCTATCTGATCGTTGGTTATGCCGAATACGATAAGATCTTTGTCGGCTGCTTTTTCGGCAAATGAGGGATAATTCCAATCGGTTCCCGTCCATGATTCTGCCGCAGAGTCGGCTCCGCCGAAAGCGATTTCGGGAGCAAGTTCACCGGGAATTATGGCAACCGCAAGTTTATCGCCGAATTCGGCATATCCGACTTCCGTTGCAACCTCATACTTGAGACCCGAACGAACGACCTGATTGAGAAGCAGACCGCACTTTGCGGCAAGAACAAGAATGTTGTTGTTGATGGGGATGAAGATTTCCTTGAATCTGATATTAAGTATGGGAGCAACTTCACTTTCTTCGGTTATCGTGCAAACAAGCTCACCGAGCTTTTCACCGTAGGCCATGAGCTTTGCGTATCTTTCACCGTATTGCTCAACTGCGGCGGGATCGGATTCAATGAGAGCGGTTTGGAGAGAAATCGCAAGCTCCGCACCCTGAATATAGAAATAGTTTGCGCCGGCTTTTTCGTTGATATACTTTTCCATATAATACGGATAGTCGCCCGTAAGCACGGTACCTGCGGCTCCGTTGCCTACGCAGTGAATTGCTCCGTTGATTATCCATGTTTCCTCGGAAGAAGAATCGTCTGGAACAAAACGAAGTCTGTGAAGCTCCTCATCAAATACCTGAGGATTACGCTTGTCCCTAATGTAATCGGCAACATTGACCGAGCCGTAATACATAGTGCCGTCTTCCATGTTTTTAACGGCTTCTATCATCGTATTAAGGGTTTTTTCATAAAGGTTAGCCATGTAATCCTTGTTTTGACCGCTGGGAAGTTCGAGACCGAGAATGTTGCGAATGCATGAGGTGAATACGGCGCTTACGATGTCTCCGTTCATACCGAACGTGTCAACGCAACTGTGCTGATGAAGAGCGGAAATGTTAACGGAGGTAATGTCAAGACCGTTCTTTTCGGCATAGTCGGCAAAGAGCTTTCTGATAGCTCTTACGTCCGTATTTGCCATGCCGTACGCATCAAGGCAGGAGAAAATTGTTATTCCTCTGCCGTCGGATATAGCAACGGTTCTGACCTTTTGATCGTCTCTGACCTCGGTGGCGAGCTTTTTGGTGACGGAAAGACTTCCGCCGACATAGTAGTCGCCTTCAAGCTCTTTACCTGTAAGAAGCGAGGCGTTGGAATAGCCTACCTGCCATTTTGCGTTTGCCGCGGGAGTGTCGAGAAATTCATCGGCATCAAGGCCTTCATAGAAATTCTCGGAAACGTAATCGCTTTTGGAGACCCAATCGGGACTTTTGATAAGAGCGGCGATGCCGCCTACAAGCACGTCAATAACTTTATCAACCGCGCGGTAGAAACCTCTTTCGGCACTGCTTGTTACTGTTGTTGCCGCCGATGCGGGAATTGCGAATGCCGACAGAAGCACTGCACAGGCGAGAATAAGTGCAAGAAATTTTTTCTTCATGAATAAAAACCTCCGTTAATTTATATCTTTCAGCTCCATATCACCGAAGCTGATAAGTTTCTTTCTTCTCATAAATTCGGAAATTGCGAGAGTAATAAGTGCGGGGGCGATTATGTGCATAATCAAAATTTCAACGATAACTGTTTTCGGGTCCGCACCCGCGTCGACCATTGAGCTGTACGTCATGAACTGACCGACAAGTCCCGATGTTCCCATTCCGGAACCTGAAGCATAGCAAGTCATTTTGAGAACCGCCGAGGATATAGGACCGAGAATGGCGCTTGTTATTATCGGCGGAATCCATATTTGCGGATGTTTGACTATGTTCGGCATTTGTAGCATTGATGTTCCGACACCCTGAGCAAGCAGACCGCCGAGCTTGTTTTCGCGGAAGCTTGCAACGGCAAAGCCTATCATTTGGGCACTGCAACCTACAACTGCGGCGCCGCCCGCGATGCCGGAAAGTCCGAGGATTATTCCGAGAGCCGCCGAGCTTATGGGAAGGGTGAGACATATGCCCATAACAACAGAAACGACCATTCCCATGAGTACGGGCTGACGTTCAACGCCCCAACTTATTATTTCTCCCATAAAGGTTGAAAATTTCGTTACGGGAGGACCGAGCAGAAGTCCTGCGGTGCTTCCGACGATTATGGAAATTGCGGGAGTTAAGAGTATATCGAGCTTTGTTTTGCCGCTTATGAGCCTTCCCGCTTGAATTGCGAAGAATGCGGCGATGAACGCTCCCATGGGGTCTCCGGGACCCGAATAGAGCAGACCGGATTCTACGACGAGTGAGGCGGCGATGATTTTTGAGGAGAATGCACCGACCATGCCCGCAACGGCGGCGGAAACGCCGACAAGTGGGGAGGTGTGATACTTAAACGCCATTCCGACACCTATTCCGGCACCTGTAAGCGATTTTGCCACTGCCGCACCTGCGGAAATGTACGCGGCAACGGGATGGTCTATGAAGCCAGCAAGCTGATCGAGAATAGTTCCGATTATGAGCGTTGCGAAAAGACCTATTGCCATTCCCGAAAGTCCGTCGATGAAGATATAGTCGAGAACTCTTTTTATTGATTTCATTTTATTTTGCCTGCCTTAAGCATTTCATTAAAGGCATCGGCATAGAGTCTGCCGATGAATTTGGAACCGTTTTCATTCGGATGAACGCCGTCCGCAGACCAATGTGTAGGTTCACAGCCGACACAAGCCTTTGCCATGAGACCGTCGAGAGGAATGTAGCAGTCCGCAAATTCTCTGGCAAGGCGACGGGTGATATCTATTTTGCCGTTGAAATCTTCACGGAAAAATTCTTTATCGGGAACCGGAAGCAGAAATTGCTCGATAATAAGAATTGAAGCATCGGTTTTTTCTTTGATTTCGGTAAGAACCTTGCGGTAATTTGCTTCAAAAGCACTGTCGGCAAGCCATTCGCGCTTTTCCGCTCTGTGCCATGTATCGTTCACGCCGATGTGAATTGAAACAAGGTCCGGCTTAATGTCAATGAAATCGCTTTGAAGCCTGTTGACAAGGTCGACGGTCTGATTGCCGCTGATGCCCAAGTCGATAAATTCGAAATCCGTTTCGGGATGCTCTTTGCGTATATATTCGGCTGCATAAAGAGGATATCCCGTGCCGAGCTCGTGATAATCGGAATAGTCACGGCCGGCATCCGTTATGGAATCGCCTTGAAAAAGTATTTTCATAATCTAAATCTCCCTAAATTATTTGCGGCACCGTACCGCGATAAAATATAATACCATAAATTACGCACGAATACAAGAAAGATTCGGCATTATTCCGTAAAGCATTTGAGAGAGTACTCGCCGTTTTTGAGCATACGGGCAACATCGAACGAATCCTTCGGCTTCTCTTTGAAATATACGCCGCCGGGCTCCATTGAAGTGTTGCCGTGAAAGTCCGAACCAGAAAGCATGGCAAGGGAATACTTTTTTGCCCAGCGGTATGCGATTTCGTTGCTCGAATCGTGATTGCCGTGACCGTTGTAGACTTCGATGCCCGTAAGAAGCTTGTGATTAAGTATTGTCATATCGGGTCTGAACGGATGAGCCTGATAAACGGTAAGGCCGTGCTCGTTCGCAAAGGGCATAAAAGTTTTCAAATTTTCAAAATGCGCCATATCGCAGGAAAAAATGAAATCCTCATCGAAGCCGTAAACAAGATAGTCGTTATTGTAATCGAGAAAACGTATCTCCATTCCGAGAATTACGGAAAAATCTTTTCCCGCGTGTTCTTTTGCGGTGCGGTATCCCTTAAGCCAATTTGTCGCCTGTTCTTCGTAAGTGTTTCCGAGCTTTGAAAAATTGCTTTCGTTTACATGGTCTGTGACGATAATGCCGTCATAGCCGAGAGAACGGTATCTGTCAACAACATCGGCGGCGCATACTTTACCGCAGGTGCTTGATTCCGCCGTGTGAATATGAGTGTCAAAAAGACTGTTTCCCAAAAATAGACCTCCCAGCCGAAATATAAAGTAATTATATACTAAGTCGTTGAAATATTCAATAGAAAAGTTGGATTTTTATTACCTCTTGCGACAAATTACGGTCAGCGTAAGGGATATACTTTACAGTAACGGGCACAACGGTATACGGAGGTGACGGAGTGAAAACGGTGGTTTATGCGGATGTTCTCATTGTTGTGAACATTATTGTAAATTATTTTCTTTTGCGTACCGCCGCCGCAATAGTTTCGTTTGATTTTAAATCTGTGAGATTCCTTGCCGCCTCGGTATTCGGCGGAGCCTTTTCTTTGATTATATTTGCCGATGAGCTTCCACCCGTACTTTTGACGGTTATAAAATTTGCGTTTATGCTTGCGATGACGGCAACGGCGTTCGGATTTGTTTCGCTCAAAAGATTTATAAAATGCTGTGCGGCGTTTTTTATTGCGAATATTGCTTTTGCGGGGCTCATGCTGGCGGGATGCACATTCGTTTTTCCGAACAGCGTTATATATAAAAATTCGGTTGTATATTTCGACATGGATATTTTAACGCTTACGGTGGCGGCGGTCGTCTCCTATGTCGTCTTGAGTGCATTATCAAGAGCTATGAGAAACCGCACTCCGCCTCAGAGCGTTTACGGAATACGGATTTGTAAGGACGGTCAAGTTGTAGAGGGAAAAGCGCTTTTTGATACGGGAAACAGCCTTTGCGACAGCTTCAGCGGCAGACCTGTTGTCATTGCGGAAAAAAGTTTTGCGAAAGCTCTTGTACCGAAAGGAACGGCTTTTGAACCGACGGAAATGCACGGCTTTAGGCTGATACCGTATACAACGGTCGGCGGCGGCGGAGCTTTGCCTGCGTTTCCGGCAGACAGCATAGAAATAATAGAGCGTTCGGGCGTGAGGAAAGTAGAGAATATTTACATAGCCGTTACCGAAAAAAAGATAGTTCACGGCGGATATGCCGCTCTCATAGGCAGTCCGCTGTTTGAATAAATCTGCGAAAGAGGGGATAAATACGAATATCAAAGCATTGAAAAGCAAGTTTATAGAGCTGATTTCGTGCATCAGAGCAAGGTTATATCAGGTTGAGGTCGATTATATAAACGGTCCCGACACGCTTCCGCCGCCTCTGACTGCGCAAAAGGAGCGTGAATGCCTTGAACAGCTTGAAAACGGAGATCAAAAAGCGAGAGAAACGCTTATCGTTCACAATCTTCGCCTTGTTGTGTATAGCGCAAAAAAATTC
>CAYNUD010000081.1:0-7726 GCA_964400315.1 uncultured Clostridium sp.
GGTGGGCAATTTGGCACTCTGTGACCGTCTTTGCCTTTGTAGTAGTTTTCTCTTTTCTCAAAACCGTATTTCTCTTTCATCTGTGCAATGTTGAGAGAGGAAACGTTAAAACCGTATTTATCTTTGATATAGGTTTTAATTTCGGGATAGGTTGCGGTGGTTCTGGCGGTTTTGGGTAAGTCCTCGACATTCACATCAAAGTAGATATGTTCCTCTACTTTTTGCCGACTTAAAAGCGCTACCGTTTCCACATGACCCGTGCGGGGGAACATATCGACGGGAGTTGCTTTTATCGAGGTATAGCCGAGTGAGTCAAATACGGCGCAGTCTCTTGCAAGCGTTGCGGGATCGCAGGAAACATAAACAATTCTGTCGGGGTTCATTTCGACCGCGGTTTCAATCATATCGGGTGAACAGCCCTTTCTGGGCGGGTCGAGGATTATAACATCGGGCTTTACCCCCTCGCTTTTGAGCGTTTGAGCCGCCCTTGCGGCATCGGCGCATATAAAGCGGGCGTTTTTTATTCCGTTCATTTCGGCATTTATCTTCGCATCCTCTATCGCTTCGGGGACGATTTCAACGCCGATTATTTTCTTCGCACTTTTTGACATCGAAAGTCCTATCGTGCCCGCTCCGCAATAGAGGTCCAGCACGGTTTCGTTTCCTGTCAAGTCGGCATATTCCGCCGCCTTGTTGTAAAGCCGCTCGGCTTGATTTCTGTTCACCTGATAGAACGAAAGGGGCGAAATTTTGAATTTCAAGCCGCATAAAATATCGGTAATGCCGTCACTTCCCCAAAGGGTGCGGCATTTTTCGCCGAGAATGACATTTGTGTCTCTCGTGTTGCTGTTAAGTATAATGCTTTTGATGTTTTTATTTTCGGAAAGAAGCATTTTCACAAACCTGTCCTCGGCGGGGAGCCTGTCACCGTTCACCACGGCACAAACCATAATTTCGCCCGTCATTTCACCCTTTCGCAAATAAATATGACGAAGCAAGCCGCTGCGTTCGGCTTCATTGTAAACGGAAACGCCGTATTCCTTTATGTAGGACGCAAAAACGCCGAGCAGAGGCGCAAATTCGGCAGGCTGAAGCATACAGTCTCGGCAATTGACGACCCTGTGGCTGTGCGGCGAATAGAAGCCGATTTTTATTTCCCCGTTATCAAGTGCAACGGGGTATTGCGCCTTATTGCGATAACGCTTTTCACAGTCCCCGCCGATGATAGGTTCAAATTCGGGCTTTATTCCTCCGATTCTTTTGAAGCACTCCCTCACATGGTCGGCTTTTATTTCTTTTTCGGCATCATATTTCATGTGAGAAAAAACGCAACCTCCGCATTTAAGATAAACGGAACACTCGGGAGCTATCCTATCCTTTGACGGAGAAAGCACCGTTTCAACCTTAGCAAAAGCATAATTCTTTTTTGCCTTTAAGATGTGCGCGGTTATTTCGTCTCCGATTGCCGTAGCGGGAACAAAAATCGCCATTCCCTCATGCCGTCCTATACCGCTTCCGTTCGACGAGCAAGCTTCTATATTCAGCTTTATGCGGTCATTTTTCTTAATACTCATTTTACCAACCTTTAAATCCTACATATTGAGATGTAATATAAAGCATTATCGCTATGGCAAAAAGCATGGGAATATTCAATATGAACGCCCCGTATTTCTGCGGTGAAGACAATGTGGAGCAGGGCGGTGTAAGCTTGCGCGGCGACTTCCTTATAAAGAACAGTATCGAACCGATTATTGCGATAAAATAGAGCACAATCATCATAACGTTATATACCAAATTGAGCCGTTCGGCGTCCGTTATATCCGATATCATAAACTGCGTTACAACGGAATATGCGTTATTGACAAAATGTATGAGTACACCCGTCCAAAGACTTCCCGTAATGCACACCGCATAACCGATTCCTATTCCGACTATGAAAGCAAACGGCGCTTGAATGAGATTTCCGTGCAGAACGGCAAAAAGTGCCGCAGAAGCAACAATTGCAAAACGATCTCCGTATCTTCTCAAGGGCTGCATTATTACCCCTCTGACAGCGAGTTCCTCTGTAAGCGGAGGCACAACGGCAACCATGATAAAATAAACTATCCTGCCGAATACGGTATCTCCGACCTCAAACTCCGGAGCTGTCAGTTCAACACCGGCACTGTCCGCGAAAGAAGTAAAGAGGCTCGAAACATAATTTCCCGCAAGGCAAACGAAAAATCCGAACGGCACCGCAAAAGCCATCAGCTTCATGTCTACGGGCTTATCAAAAACAAAAACCTCAGTCCGCGTTTTCTTTCTGAGATAGAATCCGCCCAACACAAAAGGTAACAGCAAGCCGAAAACCGAAAGCAAAATGGAAACACAGTCCTGAAAAACCGCATTTTCAAAGTAAGCGCTTCTAATCGGTTCGAAAAGCATGGGTACTGTGAGAAGATTTTGGAGCAATACGTATGCAATAACGCAAACTCCGGCAGTTCTGCCGATAACCTTAATTTGTTTTCTGTCTTTCTCTTCTTTGAGAAACCTCTCTTGTGAAAAATAATATTGCTCGTTCAAAATATCACCTTTTCGGAATGAAATTTCTGTATTTTATCTATTTTAACTCAAATACTTAATATATACAAGTATTTTTAGTTAACCATTTGTAAAAATTTTGTTGTAATATTGACGGTTTTGGTGTAAAATTATAAAGTAAGTATTTCGGCTTACAGTTTTCTTACGGAGGATATTATGAATAAAGCCATTACAAAAAAAGAGCTTGAAAAGCTGATTCGTTCCAAGCTCTCACATCTTTTCGGCGTTGAACCGGAGGATGCAACCAATGAACAATTTTATCGTGTGCTCTCGATAATTTCAAGAGATATGGTAAGAGACGTCCGCAGAGATTTTAATATTGCCTCAAAAGAAGCGGATCAAAAGAAAGTTTACTATCTGTGCATGGAATTTCTCATGGGCAGAAGTCTTAAAAATACTCTCTATAATCTCAATCTCACCGAAACGGCAAAGCAGGTGCTCAACGGCTTCGGCGTTAAGCTCGATAAACTCTACGATTGTGAACCCGATGCCGGCCTCGGCAACGGCGGTCTCGGCAGACTTGCGGCCTGCTATCTTGACGCTCTCGCAAATCAAGGTTACAGGGGTATGGGCTATTCCATTCTTTACGAATACGGAATTTTCAAGCAAAAAATAATCGACGGTTGGCAGACGGAAATGCCCGATTTTTGGCTTCCCGGCGGAGAAGTATGGCTTGTTCCGAGAGAGGATAAAACCGTAGAGGTCAAATTTGAAGGCAAGGTCGAGGATAGCTGGGAAGGTTCATTCCATCAGGTGGAGCTCGTTGGTTGTAAAACCGTAAAGGCGGTTCCCTACGACATGATGGTTCCCGGCAAAGACGGTAAGGGCGTTGCGGTGCTTAGGCTATGGTCGGCAAAGGTTGACGGCATCGACATGGCAATGTTCAATCAAGGCGATTATATGCGCGCCATGGAAGAAAAGGCAATGGCGGAGGTCATCAGCAAGGTGCTTTATCCCGCCGACAATCATCCCGAGGGCAAGAGCCTGAGGCTTCGTCAGCAATACTTCCTTGTCTCGGCTTCCGTTCAGGATATCGTTGCAAGACATCTCAGAGACTACACGACCCTCGAAAAGTTTGCCGAAAAGAACGCAATTCACATTAACGACACTCATCCGACTCTTGCTATTCCCGAGCTTATGCGTATTCTTCTTGACGAATGCGGCTACGGCTGGGACAATGCATACTCCGTCGTAGAGCAGGTCTGCGCATATACAAATCACACCGTTATGGCGGAGGCACTCGAATGCTGGAGCGAGGAGCTTTTCAGCCGTCTCCTGCCGAGAATATATCAAATCGTAAAAGAAATAGACAATCGCTTCCGCCGCAAACTCTGGGAGCTTACGGGCGACTCGGCAAAGGTGGAGCGCATGGCAATAATCTCAAACGGCGTTGTCAGAATGGCAAATCTCTGCGTTGCGGTTTGTCACAAGGTAAACGGCGTTTCCGCACTGCACAGTGAAATTCTCAAGGACAGCGTTTTTAAGGATTATTACAGCCTTGAGCCCGAAAAATTCACCAACGTCACAAACGGCATCGCGCACCGCCGTTGGCTCTGTCAGGCAAATCCGAGGCTTTCTTCATACTTGACCGAGCTTATCGGTGACGGCTTTGTTCATGATGCCGATGAGCTTCTCAAATTGAGGAAATACAAAAATGATGCCGCCGTTCTCTCGGAGCTTCGTAAAATCAAAACGGCAAATAAAGAGGATTTCGCTTCTCTCGTTAAAAGTAAAACAGGCATTTCGCTTGACCCGACTTCGGTTTTCGACGTTCAGGTAAAGAGACTTCACGAATACAAACGCCAACATCTCAATGCCTTTAACATTCTTGCGAAATATCTTGAAATAAAGGCAAATCCGAACGGCAATTACACGCCTCACACTTATATTTTCGGCGCAAAGGCGGCTTCTGGTTACTATATGGCAAAGAAGATAATAGAATTTATCTGTGCCCTTGCGGAGCTTATCAACAACGATCCGGATGTAAATGACCTTATGAAGGTTGTTTACATGGAGGATTACAATGTCACCATGGCCGAGGCCCTCATGCCTGCCGCAGATATCAGCGAACAAATATCCCTTGCAGGCACGGAAGCAAGCGGTACGGGCAACATGAAGCTCATGCTTAACGGTGCCGTTACACTCGGAACAATGGACGGCGCAAACGTTGAAATTTACGATGCTGTCGGCAAGGATAATATTCTTATTTTCGGAATGACGACTCCCGAGGTAAATGAACTCAAGCGTAGCGGCTATGTTCCTCGCAATTATTACAACAACAATGCCGAAATTCATGCAATCATAGAATTCATAAACAAGGGAATCGGCGGCAAGAGCTTCGGCGAAATCGGCGGAACAATGATAAATCACGATCCTTATATGGTGCTTGCCGACTTTGCAGACTATCGCAGAATGCAGAAGCGTGCCGAAGAGCTTTGGCATGACACCGCACTTTGGGATAAGATGTCCCTGATGAACATTTCGGGTGCAGGACGTTTTGCGGCAGACAGAGCAATAAACGAATACGCCGAGAACATCTGGAATGCCGATAAACTCGAATTCTCAAAGAAATGAACGACAATGAATTAATGCTCCTTGCCCTCGAGCAGGCTCGGCTTTCGGCGGTCGAGCTCGAGGTGCCTGTGGGAGCGGTTATATCAAAAAACGGAGTGGTAGTTTCCGTCGGACGTAACAGGCGTGAAAACGGCAAAAACGCACTCGCCCATGCCGAAATCGAAGCGATAGACCTTGCCTGCAAAAAGCTCGGAGGATGGAGGCTGTGGGAGTGTGAAATGTTCGTCACTCTCGAACCCTGCCCGATGTGTGCGGGCGCGATAATAAATTCTCGCATTCGCCGTCTGGTCTACGGAGCATCCGATTACAAGGCAGGCTCCTGCGGCTCCGTTGTTAATTTGTTTGAGTTGCCGTATAATCACAAGCCCGAGGTCGTTTCGGGCTTTATGCAAGACGAATGCTCCGCTCTTCTTTCGGATTTTTTTGCTCGCTTGAGAAGTAACAAAAAGGGCTGATTTTTTTCGCACCTTGTGAGGTACATATGAACGCAGATAAAATATTTTTCGCTTTTGAAATAATCGGAACCGTTGCATTTGCGATAACCGGCGTCATTACCGCAATAGAAAAGAAACTGGACGTTTTCGGAGCCGTCGTGCTCGGAATGGTTACAGCCGTCGGCGGCGGAATAGTCAGAGATATGATTTTGGGCTATTTGCCCCCCTCTGCCTTTCGCTATCCCGTTTATGCCGTAACGGCGATAATAACCTCTCTTGTTGTTTTCGTGATAGCTTACTTTTTCGGCAAGAGAATAAAGCTTCACTTTGACGTTTATTCACAGGTTATAAATGTGTTCGATTCAATCGGTCTTGCCGTGTTCACCGTTGCGGGCGTAAACACTGCCATTGCCTGCGGCTTCGGAGAAAATTCATTCCTTTCGATTTTCGTCGGAATGCTCACGGGTGTCGGCGGCGGGGTAATGAGAGACATTATGGCGGGCAGAGTGCCGAAAATACTACGCAAAAGAGTTTATGCACTTGCCGCCGCAATCGGTGCACTGCTTTATCAGGTTCTTATCGAACAGGAGCTTTGTCCTCAATATGTTGCCCTGCTGATCGGCACGGGCTCGATAATCGCCATTCGCCTTTCCGCAACGGTTTTTCATTGGAATTTACCCAGACTCAAAGATTTTGACTGAAACACCGCCCCCGAAGCTTTAAAACTTCGAGGGTGGTTTTATACTATTTATCATATTCAATTCCGAAAAAAGTCGGATATTTACCATACTATCGGCAAAAAGTCAATTGCAACAGACTGCCTATACTCTATATTTTTGCCGATAACGGCAAATTTATGCGTGCTTCTTATTTATAGCAATGGTAATTGCGCACACCGCCGCCGCAAGGGCACAAAGCGCAAGCATCAGCAAAAATACGGGTGTCCAGCCTCCGGACTGCGAAATTGCTCCGAGAGAATACGATGCCGCCGTGCTTCCGACATAGCAAAACGTGTTGAGCAGACCCGCCGCAAAACCGGCACTCATAACGTGGCGCAAATCAAGCGGAAACACGCTTGTTATCACGTTATTCACCATTGCCATGGTACACGCTACGCCTATAAAACAGAGCATAATCGGCACAATACCGTGTAATTTCAGCGAAAGAAGTATCCCTCCGCAAAGAGCCGCCGAGGCAACGAAGAAAATCAAATTCATAAGCGAATGTGAAGCGATTTTTGTGTGGATGCGTTTTACGAACACTGCCCCGAATGTGGCGACAAGCGGTAGCGAAAGAGTGAGCAGAATGGAAAATGACTGTGAAACGCCGAATTCCTCATACAAAACAGATGTTACCCATGTATTCACGCCGTCCTTGACAAAACCGTTGACTATGCCGCAAAGACACGCCGCCGCAAGCGAAACGAGCAAAAATGTACTGAATCCGCCGCCCGCTCTTGTTTCTTTATTCTCAATGCTTTCGCCCTTGTGTGACGGGCCGAAAAGGACGAGCCACACGGTTGCGGAAACGAGCATTACAATTGTCGCAAAGGCAAACATTCCGCGCCAAGATCCGAATTTTACGAACAGTGCCGAAAAGCCGTACGCTAAAAACGTTCCCGCCACACTTGTCGTGCTCATTACAAGTATTGCGGTCGGCATCATCTTTTCGGAAACACGTTCGGAAACCGTTTTAATCAGCGTGCTCCACAAAACGGACTGCACCGCACCGTTCACAAACCAAATATATTTCATAACGGAAATATCATTGCAAAAAACCATGGCAAGGTTGAGCAAAGAGGAAATGCCGAGAGAGGCGGCTATCATTATTTTTGAATTGTAATGCTTTGAAAAAATGCCGTTGACGAGCTGTCCTATTCCGTAAGCAAAGAAAAAGCATGAGCTGACAAGCCCCGCCTGAGCCTTGGTAACTCCGAGGTCGGATATGACAGCAACAATGCAGGCGCTGAAATTCAGCCGTCCTATGTATGCACTCGCATACGCAAGCCAGCAGATGAAAATAATCCTTTTATCGTGTCGCAAAACGCTCTCGGCGTTCAATGTTTCATTCATTTTATCGCTTCCCTAGCCGCAACCGACGCATCCGAACCCGATTTGTTTCGGATAAATGAAGCGACT
>CAYNUD010000082.1:0-7555 GCA_964400315.1 uncultured Clostridium sp.
AATCGGTCACAATACAGCCGCCGTAGCCCCATTCGTCCCGTAAAATGCACTTGCAAAGCTCGTAGTTATAATGTCCCCACACTCCGTTTATTTTGTTGTATGAAGTCATTATATTCTGCGGTTTTGCTTCCTTTACGCAAATTTCAAAGCCCTTCAAATATATTTCTCGCAGTGCACGTTCGGAAAGTCTCGAATCGTTATGCGTTCTGTTCGTTTCGCGATTATTGCAGGCAAAATGCTTCGGGCAAGCGGAAACACCTTGCGATTGAATGCCTTTAACAACGGCACTTGCAATTTTTCCGCTCAAAAACGGATCCTCGGAAAAATATTCAAAATTTCTTCCGCAAAGCGGATCGCGGTGAATATTCATCCCCGGTGCCAAAAGTACATCGGATCCGACGCGCTTCATCTCCGCGCCAATACAACCGTAGAGCCTTTCAACAAGCCGCGTATTCCAAGTGCATGCAAGTGCCGTACCTATCGGAAGCAATGTTGCCGGCGCACACAGGCGTATACCCGACGGTCCGTCCGTTGCTGTAACAGGCGGAACCCCTTTATCACGCAACGATTTCAGTACACCGCCGTAAACTCCCGCATTTCCCGCCGCTCCGAGAGCGCTGTTCATTGTATAGTCTCCCCTGCTGATTGCTTCAAGTTCCTCAAGGCTGAGCTGTGCAACAAAATTTTTCATGTCGGCTTTGCCGGATTTAACATCCGAGAGCTTTATGCCCCTATCGCCCGTAATTTCAACGGATTCGGGGAGATTCTTAAGAATCAGGCTCCGTATAGAATCCGTGCAAACGGGCACATCTTCATATACATAACCGTCGCTGACCGCTTTTATTCTTTTGAACGGTATTTTGGCCGACGAATGACGGGAAAGGCGTTGAATCACGCTTTCATCTTCAAGCACAAATTCGCCGCACGGGACTGCCGAACGAACATCACCGCCGATATAAAATGTATATTTTCCCTTTTCGAGAATATACGCAAACTCCCGCTCATCATCATAAGAAGCAAGACTTGACAGCGGAATATCAAACGAAACCCTTTCCGTTTCTCCCGACCTCAAAATCTCCGTTTTGACAAATCCCACAAGAGTGCGGGCGGGTTTTCCCAATCTGCCGCAGGGGGCGGAACTGTAGAGCTGAACGATTTGCTTTCCAGCATATTTACCGATATTTTTGACATTCACGGCAATTGAAAAATTCATGCCGTTTCGTTGAAATTCAATATTTTCAAAAGAAAAGTCGGTATAACTCAATCCAAAACCGAACGGATATAGCACTTTATCTTTCGCAAAGGTTTCAAACCAGCGATATCCTACATAAATATCCTCGGTATAAACGGTATATTCTTTCTTATCGAGACTTCCGTAAGAAGGATAATCCGAATATTTGGCGGCAACGGTGTCGGTAAGCTTGCCGCACGGAGAAATTCTGCCCGAAAGGACATCGGCAATTGCATTTCCGCTTTCCGCTCCGCATTGCCAAACATAAAGAACGGATGAAATTTTATCACCGTAGGATGCAATCTCGGACATATCAATAATACTTCCGCAATTGAGCAACAATACGACCTTTGAAAAATATTCGGTAACGGTATCAAGCAATTCGATTTCGGCATCGGTCAAATAATAACTGCCCTTTTCAGCTTTGTTTTCTCTATCCTCTCCCGCCGCTCTGCCGATTATTACAACGGCGATATCGGAGCACTCGGAGGCCTTCTTTACCTTTTCGGGGTCAATATGCAGTTCTTCATAAGACATCGGCCAATGCCCCCAAAAGCCGTTGTCAACCGGATTACTTTTACATAAAACCTCGTATTCGTCTGCAAGCTCGGTATTGATTTTTATATCGGCATCATTCCGCAAAGCCTGCATAAGGCTGATTTTATATCCGGCATTGACATCCCCGCCCGAGCCGTATCCGACATAAAAATAATCGTTCTGCACTCTGCCGAAAACGGAAATGGTACACTCTTTGGTAACGGGTAAAACATTGCCGTTGTTTTTAAGCATTACAATACTTTCGGCTCCCGCCTCGCGGCAAAGTGAGATAAGCTCCGAATCATAAATATATCCACGGTTTTCGCCCGAAGAAGAGCCTTGCGCGGTTACGGATGAAAACTTGTTTACTATTTTCCCCACAGCCTTAAAAGCCGCTTTACTTATCTTCATCTTCATTCCTCCGTTCTTTGATACTATATCACATTGCCGCCTTTCGGTCAATACAAAAACCGCCGCAATTAAGCGACGGTTTCAAAATCATTTGAACATTGCAAGGAGCTTGTCAACTATCATCGCAATGTATCTGAAAATAATCGGAGCATTGTTATTATCGGGAGCGGCGCCATCTTCGGAAACACCGGAATAGGAATCGAGAACGGTGATACCGAAGGATTTTTCAAGTGTATCGAAAGCCTTGCCCGACTCTTTGTATTTCACGGTAATAACATCATAGCACTTATCGCAAGCAGAAACGGTAAATTCTTTTGTTTCGCCGGGAAGAAGAGCGAAGCCTTTTTGGGAGTTAATGCTGATTTTATCGCTCTCAATGCTCTTGATATACATTGTGTGCTTCTTTGAAACGTTCTTAACCGTCAAAACATCCGCTTTATCGGCAAGCATAAAAGACGTGTTTGTGCTCTTAAATGATATTTTTATGTCGGAGGTCGGAGATTCGGACTGCATAAACTGAGGGAATTCATACGAAGAATAGGCATCCTTGAGCTCATGGGTGTAAAGTAAGGTCTCAACAAGCTCGAGAGATTTTTCGCACCATTCGACCTGACCGTGAAGAAGTCCGTTTATAACCCAAGTTCTGTCGGGCCAATAGCCTGCGGAAATGTCTATCGTTCTGTCGGGTGAAATGTTGTTCTTGCCGTTATTAACAGCCTGCTTGTAGTCATCGGGGAAGGTCTCGCCGTAGGGTGCGCAAATCGCACCGCAGGAATATTTCATATCAACTATACTGTCCGCATATGTATCGGTGGTAGTGGCAAGAGTAAAGCCGGTACACGCCTTTATCGAAACGGTTGTGCCGTATTTTTCCGCCCTTTCAAAAGTGCCGGTAATATTGGACACAAATCCGCTGTAAAACTTTTTAACGGCGGTTATTACCTCGGCATTTTCTTTTTCGTCAAGAACAAGCTTTGCGAGATAATCGAATTTTTCGGGAGGAACCATTTCCCAGAAAGCAATACAGCTCTTAACAGGAGGCAGAATAAGATCGTCTCTGCCTATTCTTACCGCATCGGTAAAAAAGTCATCGTGAAGAATGGGCTCAAGACCGGTAAAATCAAGCTCAATGTGAAGGATATCACTCAGAAGTCTGAGAACAATATTGTAATTAAGCTGAACGGGCTCATCTATTTTAAGCAAATCGGAAGCGAACGAAGTACCGCCGAGAACGGGAGTGTCGAATACGATATTGTCCACCTGGCGAAGCTGTGCATATTTGTAAAGATACTGACCCACAACCATGCAGCCCTGACTTATGCTGTAAATACTTACTTTTTTAGCACCGGTCAATTCAAGGACATCGTCAATATACTCTTTAAGTTCATCCGAGGTAACATTGTAATCGACGCGCCAATCGTATGTAAAGTTAAAAACATTCTCCTCGCCTATGCGTTCGGCAACAGACTCCATATCAAGAAATTCCGAACCGGTATACGGAACATAATCCAGCATATCGTTTGCCTTAAAAGCCGCAAGCGACGTGTTTTCCGCTCCGCTTACGATAGGCTTAGTATCATAATAAGAAGTACCGTCGGGGTTCGTTCTTATCGGCTCGATTATATTAGCAACGATTTTCGAAAGCTGTTCGACATAGCCCTCATCCTCGAGCCATTTTGCAATATAAGCTTTAGTTTCTTCGAAATTCATTCCCTTAATGCCAAGCGAATCAATAAGAACATCGGTTGACGGCGGGAACACGGCATCGTCTCCGAGAGAAAGAGTAGTTGCGCCGAATCCCGAAACCATAATTACGGGAGTCACGCTCTCGGCGAAGGCAAAAGGAAGTGTGCCGAGGATAATTACCGCGGCAAGCAGAAGTGAAATAATTTTTTTCATAGCTATTCTCCGTTCTCAGACTTCAAATCTTTTTTGTTGTGCCTGTATAATGCCGTCTTTTACCGTCATTCGGCATATACGTGCGTTTCTGCGGTCACCCGAAAGACCGTCCGACTGTCTGTTGCGGGCGTGATAAACCGCATACCACTCATTGTTATATTTTATCATTGAGTGATGACCCGTACCTTCCTCCCATTCGTTGCTTTTCATCACGGGAGCATAGGTATCGGCGTCGGGATATTTTTCGAATTTGATTTTCTTCAAATCCGTTTCATCGGTTTTTGCTCTCGCATATCCGATAAAATAATTCTCATTTTCATAACAGGAACCGCTATACATCAAGTAATGCCAATCGCCCTCCCTGAAGTAAAAAGCACCCTCTACGGTGTGCCAATGAACACTCTTTTTATAACGGTCACGCCTAAATATTTCTTCGTCAATGCTCGGAACGACAAGCGTTACGGGCGAACCCTCGGCAGTATACGGGTCAAGAAGTCGGTCAACGACAATATATGTTCCGGGACGGTCGGTATCAAACCTGTTAGTCGAATAAAATATAAATAAACCGCTTTCGTTTACAACAACGTGAGAGTCTATCGAAAAAGGGTGCAAAAGCTGTTTGGCGTTTTCGAACGGTCCGAGCGGAGAATCGGAGCTTGAAACGAACATCGTTTGCCTGTGACCGCCTTCATCCGGTGTATCGCCGAAAAACTCAAACGAACAATACATATAATACTTTCCGTCAAGTTCAATAACGCTCGGCGCCCAAAAGTCGCTGACATCGGGGTAAGTGAAAACCTTGCCTTCAAATTTCCAACCGTTGAAAAGTTCATTCGAGGAATAAGCGTATACCCCGTCCGAGCCGGTGGTATAAATATAAAATCTTCCTCCGCTTTCAAAAATAAAAGGATCGGCCTGACCGATATAACTGTCTTTATTCACTTCTAAAAGCTGCATATCACACCTCTGTTACATAATCTATCGCGATGCTTGCTTCTCTGACCGAATGCATATGCTTTTTGACAACCGAACAGTGATACGGGTCGTTTTGATATTCTTCGAGCGCCTCGGCATCATCAAGGAGCACTTCAAGTATCAAATCATAAGAGCGCTCGGAATGAAGAAAATCAATTCCGACACTTATATCACGGATAAGAGAAACGTTTCCTTTCATTGACATTAAAACGTCTCTTGCTTTTTCGCATTCCTCAAGACTCGGATTTTTTAACTTAAAACAAACTATATGCTTAACCATCAAAAATCCCTCATTTTTTCAATATACTTTAGCATAGCATTATCAAAAGCGGTTGTCAATATACATTCGGTCATTTTTGTTCAATTTTTCGAGGGTATATATTGTATATTTTATTTGAATGCACCTTGACTTACACTATACATGGTGATATAATTGTTTAAAATTACGGAATCAACCTCAAAAGGAGAAATGATATGAAGCTCACAATGTCACAGGCACTTGTCAAGTTTCTTGACAATCAATATGTCAGCTTTGACGGCGTTGAAACAAAGTTTGTGGACGGTATATTCGGTATATTCGGTCACGGCTGCGTTGTCGGCATCGGTCAAGCTCTTGAGCAGGGCGGCCACAATCTGAAATTTTATCAAGGACACAACGAGCAGGGAATGGCTCATGCGGCTATGGCTTTCGCAAAACAGAATAAGCGCCGCCGTATAATTGCCTGCACTTCGTCAATCGGTCCCGGTGCTCTTAATATGGTTACCGCCGCAGGTACGGCAACGGCAAACCGTATTCCTCTGCTTCTTCTCCCCGGCGATACATTCGCTTGCCGTCAGCCCGACCCTGTTCTTCAGCAAATCGAGCAACCGACGGATTATACCGTAACCGCAAACGATGCTTTCAAAGCCGTTTGTAAGTATTGGGACAGAGTGTCCAGACCCGAACAGCTCATGACCGCTTGTCTCAATGCAATGCGCGTGCTCACAGACCCTGCACAAACAGGCGCGGTATGCCTTGCAATGCCTCAAGATGTTGAGGGTGAAGCCTTTGATTATCCCGACTACTTCCTCAAAAAGAGGGTTTGGTATATTGACAGAAGATCTCCCGTTCAGCGCGAAATAGAGGCTGCGGTCAATGCGATAATGAGAAGCGAAAAGCCGATTCTTATTGTTGGCGGCGGCGTTACATATTCCGAAGCATGGGAAACGGCACAGTTTTTTGCCGAAAAATTCAATATTCCTATCACCGAAACTCAAGCGGGCAAAGGAAATATCCGTTGGGATCATCCGCTTAACATGGGCGGTATCGGTGTTACGGGCGGTCCTGCCGCAAATGAGCTTGCAAAACAAACGGATCTTGTTATTGCCGTTGGTACCCGTCTTACCGATTTCACAACAGCTTCAAAGTGGGGATTCCAAAATCCGAACGTCAGAATGCTCTCAATCAATGTTTGCAATTTTGATGCTTTCAAAATGGACGCCACACCCGTTATTGCCGATGCCAAAGCGGCTCTTCTCGATATCATGGGCGCTTTGGCAATGAGAGAATACCGTACAACATGGGGCGATGAGCTTGCTCAGGTCAAGGAAGCATATATTGCCGAAACCGACCGTTGCTACAGCGTATATCTCAAAGAAGGACTTTCACAGACTCGCGCGCTCGGTGAAATCAATAAACTCATTGATAAAAATGCAATCGCCGTTGCTTCCGCGGGAAGTCTTCCCGGTTGTATGCAAAGACTTTGGCGTTCATCCGTTCCCGGTTCGTATCACATGGAATACGGCTTCTCCTGCATGGGATATGAAATCTGCGGTGCTCTCGGCGTTAAACTTGCAGAGCCTGACCGTGATGTTTATGTCATGGTCGGTGACGGCAGCTTCCTTATGCTTCACAGCGAGCTTTACACTGCCGTTATGGAAGGTGCAAAAATTAACGTGATGCTCTTCGATAACTCGGGTTGGGGCTGTATTGAGAATCTTCAAAACAATCAAGGCACGGAAACATTCGGCACAAGATTCCAAGCACGCAACCCCATTTCCGGTATGCTTGACGGAGCTCTTGTTCCCATTGACTTTGCAAAAATAGCCGAGGGTTACGGCTGTAAGGCTTATACGGTAACAAATGTTGCCGAGCTTCGCGATGCACTCAAGGATTCAAAGAAGCAAAAGGTTCCTTGTCTCTTTGATATCAAAGTAGTACACAAGAGCATGAGCGACGGCTACGATGCATGGTGGCGTGTCGGTGTTGCCGAAGTCTCAACAAGCGAGACAGTTCAGGCGGCTTATGAAGAAATGCAGGCAAACATTGAAAAAGCAAGGCTTTACTAATATAACGGAGGAATAAATATGCTTAACAAAGAAAAAGTCAATCTCGCCATTGCTCCCATAGCGTGGACCAATGACGATCTCCCCGATCTCGGTGCGGAAAACACCTTTGAACAGTGTGTCAGTGAAATGGCTCTCAGCGGTTTCAAGGGCAGTGAGATCGGCAACAAGTATCCC
>CAYNUD010000083.1:0-7444 GCA_964400315.1 uncultured Clostridium sp.
TCTCTTGCTTTGCAGCATGATGTGTGCTATATTAACACCATAAAAACAACAGCGGAGGATGTATAATGAAAAAAGTTATCGTTGTTTCAAAAACGCATCTTGACCTCGGCTTCACCGATTTTGCGGAGAATATCAGAAAAAAATATATCGGTGATTTCATTCCGCAGGCAACAGAACTTGCACAAAAGGTCAATAAGACAAAGAAAAACTTTATATGGACAACCGGCTCTTGGATAATCAAAGAGGCACTTCATCAAGCCGACGAAAAGCAAAAAAACGAGCTGATAAAAGCGGTAAAAGACGGAAATATTGTTGCTCACGCATTGCCGTTCACTCTTCATTCCGAGTTGCTTGATGCAGACACCTTTGACTACGGTCTTTCAATAGTTGATGAAATTGACATTCTCAGAGGCGGCAAAACCGTTGCGGCAAAAATGACCGATGTGCCCGGACATACAAAAGCGATAGTTCCTCTTTTGGCAAAACACGGAATCAAACTGCTCCACATCGGCGTTAACGGCGTTTCGGCTATGCCCGAGGTGCCCGAATGCTTCCTTTGGAGATGCGGCGAAAGCGAAATAATCGTGATTTATTCGGGCGATTACGGCGGAGCATACAAAAGCGAGTTGATTGACGAGGTGCTTTATTTCGATCACACCGTCGATAACAGAGGAGCACCCTCACCGGAAAGAGTTTTGCGGAAATTAGAAGAAATACAAAAAGAATATCCCGACTATGAGGTCACCGCAGGTACGCTCGACGAATATGCCGAAATCCTGTGGCAAGTCAAGGAAAAACTGCCCGTATACGAGGGCGAAATCGGCGACACATGGATACACGGAAGCGCCGCCGACCCCTATAAATCCGCCGCCTTGAGGACACTTATGAAACTGAAAAGCGAGTGGCTTGCCGACGGTTCAATGAAGCACGACGACGAAGAATATTCCGCTTTTTCCGATGCGCTTTTATGCATTGCAGAGCACACCTGCGGTATTGACTCAAAAATCGGTTTAGGTGATTACGAAAACTATCTCAAACCCGATTTTAACGAGGCGAGAGCGAGAGATAAAGTCGTCACAAAATATCCGTTCAGAGAGTTCCCGTGCAATTACAATGCACAGCTTATGAGAGAAATCGGCTCATATTCCGTAATGGAAAGAAGTTGGTCGGAGCAGAGAGAATATATCGAAAAAGCCGTTTCCTCTCTTGAAGGAGCTCACGCCGAAATGGCAAAAAAAGCGCTTGCCGAGCTTATACCGGAAAAGCTAGAAACAATCGAAGGTACGGAATATACCGGTAGTCTTCATTTCGGCGATTATGAGCTTGAAATAAACGAATACGGCGGAATAGGCAAACTGACTTTTTGCGGAGAAGACGTTGTTCAAAAGAACAATAACCCGATTTTCGAATACCGTTCTTATTCTAAATCGGATTATGATTACTGGTTTGCTCATTACATACGCAACATGGATATCAACGCATCATGGGGCTACGGAGATTTCGGAAAACCGCTTTTGAAATATGCAGACGGTAAATATCCGACAGGCAGATTTTATTACAAGGCGGAGAAAATACGAATCGAAACAGGCAAAGATTATGTTAAGGCAACGGCCGAACTGAAATGCGATGCCGTTTTGTGTGAAAAAGCGGGTGCGCCGAGAACGGTTCAAATATTCTATACGCTCTGCGAAAACGGATTGAAAATTTCGGTTTCATGGCACGGAAAGGATGCAAGCCGACTGCCTGAAGCAATTTTCCTGCATTTTTATCCCCACGCTGAGAACCTTACTCTTATAAAGCTCGGCGAAAAAATCGACTTTACGCACGTCGCATCAATGGGAGGCCGAAATCTTCATGCGGTTGAAAAATGCATATTCGACAAATTCGAGCTTGTTAATTGTCACTCACCGCTGATATCCGTCGGCAGAGGTAAGATAATCGAATATGACAACAAAATTGAAAATCCTGAAAAAGACGGTGTTTCGTATGTACTGTGCAACAATCTCTGGGGAACGAATTTCCCGTTGTGGTACGGCGACAATGCACGGTTCGATTTTTGCTTGAATAAGCAATGATTGAATCGGTCTGACAAACAGAAAACAGAGCGTTCCGACCTTGCACGGAAATGCTCTGTTTTTAATTTTGATACAGTTATGTAATTAAAAAGCGGTTCACGGGAGAAAACCGCAAACCGCCGTTCGGATTATTTAATTGTTTCGCTGTTGTTTATTACCGAAGTACAATAAAGGAACAAAACATCGCAATCCGAAGTAAAATCGACAATCCTGCCGACATTCGCAACGGAAATATACCGAATATCAATAAGCGTTATTTTGGAATATCCCTCCGCCAACAAAGGAGCAATACTGCTCGTAAACGAATCCCTGAAAATTACAAGCTCTCGTTTGTCGCTTGCTTTCGGATTCTCAACTGTTATAACGGATTTCGCACCTCCGAGGAACATTTCGTAAGGGTCTCTGCCCAACGCCGCCTTAAAATCGTAAATCGGAATTTCCGAGGCAGATTCATAATCGTATGCTTTGAGTCCGCTTACGGTTTCATTTTCAAGATAAAACAATTTTTCGGGTTGATGCGGAAGTGCCGATTGACCGTAATAAACGCCGTAAAACGGACACTGTGCATCCTTTTTTTCATATACATCGGACAGCTCAACACCCATACCCGCCGCAAGCGCTTTGGCAGTATCGGTAAGACACTCCTGGCGCCAATGCGAATCGGTATAATAGTAATCCTCCGCCGTGAGAGTTCCCGTTATATCAATATATTTTGCATGGATAAACTCGTTTTTCAGCGTGCTTATCAGCTTTTCATAATTCATATCGGGATAACCGTTTTGTGAAGCGAGAAAATAATTTTTATCGGGAATAACAGAAAGATAGATTTTTGAATTCGTACCAGCAAAATATTTATCGTACACAGCCTCAAATCTGCTTGCGGCATACTTTGCGGATTCCGTTTTTTCGGGGAAATCGAGCTTTGATATGTGCTCCCCCGCGGTATAAAGTTCGTTATTATCCTTTTGTGCAAAAACTCTTAAAACCGTACGGGCTTTAAGCGAACGAAACGAATCTCGCGCAGGAAAATGGTCGAGCATATATTTTTCAAAGCCCGTCATAAAGCTACCGTCGGATACCGTTTCAAATGAAAGAACCGGAAATTCGGCAAGCAAACGGCGCTCGGTAAGCGATTCCGCTTTATCGGGTTCGGCAACTCCCCAAACGGCGAAAACAGCAATAAACCCGAGTGCAAGCACAGTAGTCAAAACAGATTTTATTTTCTTCACGTGCTCACCTCAAAATCTGAAATATACGAACGGATTGAACGAGCCGTCGATAAGATAAGCGGTACAAACGGCAAGCAAAATCGTTATGCAAACAGGTTCGACAACCGTCATAACCGCCGCGCCTCGACGTGAAGCGCAAATTTTACCGTAAATCTGTTTTGCAAGCGGAAGCGAACCGATTACCCCAAAGGCAAACGGCACCGCATAGCTTCGCAAATAATAGAGAGTAACGGTATTTACCCCCGCAAGGCCACCTATGCCGAACATAGCTTTAAAGCAAAACACGGCATCGGATATGCTTGCACTGTCAAACAAAACAAAGCTCAGCATAACAAGAATCAACACATATGCGTGTGAAAAAACTCCGTTGAGCCTTTCCGGATGCAGAATATATTTTTCAAACATCAGCAATAAAGCAAACATAAGGCCCCAAAGGATAAAATTCCATTCTGCACCGTGCCAAAATCCCGTTGCTACCCAAACAATAAGAATGTTAAATATGTGTCTTGCAGGTTTGACGCGGTTACCGCCAAGCGGAATATACAAATAATCTCTGAACCAAACTCCGAGAGAAATATGCCATCTTCGCCAAAATTCAGTGATGCTTCTTGAAATGTACGGATAATTGAAATTCTCCGGAAATTTGAATCCGAACATTCTTCCGAGACCTATTGCCATATCGCTGTAACCCGAAAAATCGAAATAAATGTGGAGCATATACGCAACGGCATACATCCAGCAGAATAAGACCGTTTTTTCTTCGGCTGCCTTAAATTCGGCAACAAGCTGAGCCATAGTGTTTGCGAGAAGTATCTTTTTTGAAAGCCCCGCAGTGAAACGGCGTATACCGTCGGCAAAATCCTCAACGGTACAAGTACGCTCCTTTATTTCATTTACAATATCCGAATAACGGACTATCGGTCCCGCTATAAGCTGAGGAAACATTGCTACATACATCGCAAGATCAATACAGTTCTTTTGTGCCGAAACATCTCCTCTGTAGACATCAATAACATAACTGAGGGTTTGGAAAGTGTAAAAACTGATACCGATAGGCAGCGTCAGCTTCAAAAGAGGCACGGAAAAGCCCGTAACAGTATTAAAATTCTCAATGAAGAAGTCGGCATACTTACAATAAGCAAGCAGTGCAAGACTCACGACGGTCGAAAATACAACCGCCGCTTTTCCTCCCACCCTGCCCCGCCGCTTTTCCGTAATGATTGCGGCAACATATGCCTGCGCTATCGTTGCAAGCATAAATACAAGAAATTTGGGTTCGCCCCATCCGTAAAAAATCAAGCTTGAAACAAGCAAGACGGTGTTTTTAAGGCGCCTTGGAGCAATATAATAGACAAGCAGTACAATGGGTAAGAAGCAATACAGAAACGGTACGCTCGAAAACAACATAGCTTATTCGATGGGCGTATCGCTTATCTGTCTTGCATCACTGTATACAGCGGTGAGTTTCGCCGTAAAGAGGTCAACTGTTTCTCCGTTACCGAAATAAGAGAGAACATAGTCGCCGACAGCCACGATAACAAGCTTTTCGGGGAATCCGCACATCCAGCGACGTGCAAGAATGTTGTCCTTGAGCTTTGCCGCAAGAGTATCAATGTCGGAAGAATTTGCAACATGATATGCACCGCAGGTAAAGGTGTTTTGGTTCATCATATGCATAAGTGAAGCGGCATCGTCAATCAATGTAACGGAATCCTGAGGGAAGCCGAGCATTGAATCGAGCGTTTCTGCATCGGAAATACCGAACTTGCCGGGTGCGTCGGAGCGGGAATTTTCCTCGGTGCTGTCGCCGCCGGCCGCCGCAAATTTTTCTTCTTCGGCATAAGTTTTCCACACCTCTTCAAGCAAAGCAAGAGCGGTTTCGGGACCGTTAGCTTCCGGTGCGGTAGTTTCGCTGTCGGTCTTGCCTCCTGTGCAGGCGACAAGGGCAACAGCCATTGCAAGTACAAGTAAGATTGCTGTTAATTTTTTCATGATTTTATCCTTTCTTTCGGCTTGCGCCGTTTATTCAATAACCCAATTTACTCCGTCATATCCGAGAACAAGACTCTTTCCGTTCACGGCAAGACTGTATGTCGTTTCGGGATTCGGCTCAAATACCGTCCATTCAACGGAAAACTTGCCCTTCCCCTCATAGTATGTGCCCGAATAGAGAATTTCACCGTTCTCGGATATTACGGTAACAATTCCGTCAAGAGCTTCGACTGTTTTTTTTATGCGTGAATCAAAATCGACTGTAACAGTAATTCTCGATGAAATGTTGCGTGGCGACTCATTCAAGGCGGAAACCGTATCAATAATCACGGGCAATTCAGCTTCGCCGCACACAGTCATTTTGATTCCTCCGGACATCGCAAAAGCGGCAACAGCCGTCAAAATAAACACTGCGCAAGCGGCAACGGCGGCAATACGACGTGTGGAAAAGGTAAGGTGATGCACGTTACCGACCTTTCGGGCCTCGGCTACAATGTCATCATCTATATCCGTCATTGCACGGACAAACACTTCACTTTTCAAACAAGTATCCCTCCTTTGCAAGATATCGCTTCAAGCGGATACGGGTTCGCATAAGGCTTGATTTAACCTTGCTCTCACCGCACGAAAAGCGTTGTGCGATATCGGATATCGAGTCGGCATAAAAGCAACGGCAAACAAATATTTTTCTTGCATCCTCTTTTTCGGTACGCAAAAAATCGCTTATTGCCCGTGAAAGCTCTTTCACATCGGCAGAATTTTCAACACTGACATTTGACGGAGTGCATTCGCTCATTTCATCAAGCGATATTGAAAATTCTCCCATGCCGCGTTTTCGGGCGTTGGCGGCTTCTATGCGATTAAGAGCAAGATTTCTTGCTATTTTAGCAATATATGCCGACAGTATTTTCGGCCTTTCCGGAGGAATGCTTCGCCAAAGCTGCATATACGTATCGTTAACATTTTCCTCGCTGTCTAACGGGTTTGTTAAAATGTTTTTTGATATTGTCATACAGTATGCTCCGTATTTTTCGGCAATTGCCGATATCGCTTCTTCACTGCGTTCGAAAAACAAAGCAATTATTCGTTCGTCATTCATAGGCTTTCCTTTTCATACTTTGGGCCGTCACTTATAATGACAGCTTTTTTTCGTTTCGGTCGCGTTTCTTCGAAAAATTTTTCTCAAAAAAACGGGCGACAGTTTTCTGCCGCCCGAAAATAACGCAAAATGATATGATTACAGCTTCATGGCGGTTTCGTATGCCTGCCAAATAACCGTTCTGAGATTTCCGACCGTATCGCAGTCGCCGACAAGGTGAACATTCTTGCTCTTTGCCGCAACAGGAGCCGGAACATATCCCGCAGAGGAAATAACGGAATCGCATTCAACCTTGAAGTCCTTGCCGTTCTTGTCGGTGCAAACGATATACCCGTCCGCAACCTCTTTAAGCTTGCTTTCAAGGTAAACGGGAACGTTCTTCCATGCAAACCACTCTCTGAGATACGAACTGTTTGCAAGGCAAACGCCTGTCTGTGCAACAAGGTCATTCTTCATCTCGACAATACTTACATCCTTACCCTGAAGTGCAAGCTCATAAGCGATTTCGCTTCCGGTAAGTCCGCCGCCGATAACGGCAACCTTTTGACCTACGGGAGCACCGTTAAGGAATTCGCAAGCCTCAATCATCTTTTCGTGACCGGGAACAAACTTGAGAACTCTTGCCTTTGAGCCCGTAGCGACAATGACGGGATCGCTGCCGAATTGTGAAACATCCTTAATTTCGGTGTTGAATTTAACCTCGATGCCGAGCTTATCCATTTCTCTGCGATACCAGTCGAGAAGCTCGCGAAGTCTGCCCTTATAGCTTTCCGCGGAAGCGGGAATAAATGTACCGCCGAGAACATCGGACTTTTCATAAATAACAGGTGTAAGTCCTCTGAGCTTTGCTACACGGGCAACCTCCATACCGCCGATACCGCCGCCGATAATGTGAACGGTCTTGGGCGAAGAAGCTTTCTTAATATAATGCTTATTCCACTGCATCATCTCGGCATTGACCGCACATCTTGAAAGATGAAGCGAATCGCCGAGCTCTTGGTCATTGGGAACGCCCTCGTAGTGGCACATATTGAAGCAACCGCTGTGGC
>CAYNUD010000084.1:0-7304 GCA_964400315.1 uncultured Clostridium sp.
TTTATATTCCCGTGCTTGCGGGTAAGGCCATAGACGGAATAGTTGCCGCAGGCAAAGTGGATTTTGATTATGTTATTCCCATGCTTGTCGGAATCGGCATTCTTGCCGCCGTTTCCGCTCTCGCCCAATGGGTGATGAATGCCCTAAACAACAAGGTGACCTTCGGGGTTGTCCGTGATATCAGAAATGCGGCAATGAAACGCGTTCAAATACTTCCTCTAAGCTACATTGACTCCCATCCCGTAGGGGAAACCGTAAGCCGAATTATCTCGGATGCGGATCAGTTTGCCGACGGACTTCTCATGGGCTTCACTCAGCTTTTTACCGGTGTAATAACCATTCTCGGCACCATAGGTTTCATGCTTTCAATCAGCGTTAAAATCACACTCGTTGTGGTAGTTCTTACTCCACTCTCGCTTTTCGTCGCAAGATTTATCGCGCGGCGCACATTCTCGATGTTCAAGCTTCAGTCGGAAACTCGCGGAGAACAAACTGCGTTCATCGAAGAAAAAATCGGCTCTCAAAAGGTCGTCAAAGCATTTACCCGTGAAGAAAAAACGGTTGCCGAATTTGACGAAATAAACGAACGCTACGCAAAATGCTCACTGAAAGCAATATTTTTCTCTTCTCTCACCAATCCTTCAACACGATTTGTAAACAGCATGGTATATGCCGCCGTGGGGTTGGCGGGCGCCCTTGCGGCAGTCGCCGGAAGCATAACGGTTGGCGGCCTTTCATGTTTTTTGAGTTACGCCAACCAATACACAAAGCCGTTCAATGAAATTTCCGGCGTTGTTGCCGAGCTTCAAAATGCTCTTGCCTGTGCTGAAAGACTGTTTGAGCTTATTGAACAGGAACCGCAAATTCCCGACAAACTCGGTGCTCTCACGCTCAACGATGCCCGAGGCGATGTTTCAATGAAGGATGTTTCTTTCTCATATGTCAAAGATAAAGAGCTTATCAAGAATCTCAATATCGACGTAAAGGCGGGTAGCAGAATAGCGATAGTCGGACCTACGGGCTGCGGAAAAACCACTTTGATAAATCTGCTCATGCGTTTTTATGACGTTGACGGCGGAGTTATCGCCGTTGACGGCGTTGATATAAACGATATAACCCGTTCAAGTCTGCGCCGCAGCTACGGCATGGTGCTTCAGGATACTTGGCTGAAGGACGGCACCGTTCGTGAAAACATCGCAATGGGCAAGCCCGATGCAACGGATGAAGAAATCATATCCGCCGCCAAAGCCTCTCACGCACACAGCTTTATAAAAAGGTTGCCGCAAGGCTATGACACAGTTATTTCGGATGAAAATTCGGGCCTGTCTCAAGGTCAGAAACAGCTTTTATGTATTGCAAGGGTTATGCTCTGCCTGCCGCCCATGCTGATCCTCGATGAAGCAACCTCTTCTATCGACACCAGAACGGAAATCAAAATACAACAGGCGTTTTCCCGCATGATGCAAGGCAGAACAAGCTTTGTCGTAGCTCACAGGCTTTCAACGATAAAACATTCGGATTTAATTCTTGTAATGAAGGACGGCAACATCATCGAGCAGGGAACACATACTCAGCTCATGGAGAAAAACGGCTTCTACGCCGCCCTCTACAACAGCCGTCTTGACAACGGTGCCTAATATGGAACGTCTGATAAAACGCATATCCGAGCTTTTGAAAACACAGAATCACGTCATTGTTGCCATTGACGGTCAAGCCGCCGCAGGAAAGACAACGCTTGCCGAGAAGCTTTCCCGTCGGTTCGACGGCTGTGTTATCCACATGGATGACTTCTTTCTTCCCTCTGAGCTTCGCACACCCGAACGGCTTGCCGCACCCGGCGGAAACATTCATTATGAACGCTTCTGTGATGAGGTCATATGCGGAATAATCGGCAATAAGCCCTTTCAATATTCCGTATTTGACTGCGGCAGTATGAGCATTTCGGGCAAAAAAAGAGCGGCTCCCGAAGGAGTCGTCATAATTGAGGGAGCTTATTCGCTTCATCCGAAAATACCCGATATATATGATATAAAAGTGTTTCTTTCCGCTCCGCTTGAGGTTCGACTTGAACGCATTTTGCTACGAAACGGAGAAGAAAAGCTCAGAATGTTTACGGAAAAATGGATACCTCTCGAAGAAGCGTATTTCGCCGCTTACAATATAAAAGAAAAATGCGATTTCGTCATATGAAAATTGCCGCCCTGCATTCAGCAAGGCGGCTTTCCGTTTGTTATCAGTTATCTTTCTTGGTTTTAACGACTGCTGTTACGCCTGCCGCAAGAGCAAGCAGGGCAATTGCGGGAACGGCGACTCCGCTTCCCGTTGAAGGAATGGTGTTGTCTACCTTTGCGGGCTGCTTTGTGGTTCCCTTGGTGCTGTTTTCGTCGGGATCAACATAATTGGTCTGACTCGCCGCCATAGTCTTCGTGACGTCGGGAGTGGTGGTGGTTACGGTCACGGTTGTGGTCTCGTCCGCTTTTGTAGTCGAAGTGGTTTCGGCAACAGTGGTCGTAGTAGTCTCGGCAACGGTGGTCGTAGTAGTCTCGGCAACAGTGGTCGAGGTCGTCTCTCTTTCGTCATCGGGTTCTTCATTGCCGGGAGTTGTTGCAAAAGCACCGATTGCAAAAGTACATACAGCTACCGCAGCAAGGAGCACTGCAAGCAGGAGAGAAACTGTCTTTTTCATTAGTAATTACCGTCCTTTTTGATATGTTTTTAATACTATACACATATATTTATACACTTTGGTGAAGCTTTTGTCAAGTGGTATAATTCCTAAACAAAACAAATGATGAAATTTAACATTTGGTTAATTTGAATTAAATCCGAATTGCCGCAAATGATAATACCGAATCTGCACGAAAGGAGCATCAACATGAACGGCAACGGCAAAAAAACAATAAAAACCAAAGCGCAGTGGCACTTTAAAACAGGTGAGCCGGATAACGGCTACGATTTGAATGATGCCGACATTCATACCGATGTTCTCGGGAGCTATACAGGCACTCCGTACAACGGAATCGAGCCCGAGCAGGATGTCGACGACTTATAGAACGGGTTTGGCGGAGCACAATGTGCCTTTGTGCTCCGCCGCACTGCCGTCTTTTGTCCCCCGTATGCAGCTCCTTTCCCCAAAGAAGCCGCGGGAGTTTATGTGGAATCCACCTTGTGAGCCCTCCATCCGATTTCAGGTCCAGTGGAATTTCCTTTTATTTAATTTTTATGCTTGACAGCACGGAGCCGTCCTTTATCGAGAATGAAACAACCTTTTCGCCCGAAATGGTGTAGAGGTTGTCTTCCGTTATCGCCGCTCTCGATGCGATATCTCCGACGGTTTGAATATCGTGCGTATATGCTCCGACGGGCGTAATCTTATCCTGCGAAACGTTGAACAGCATATAGCTTGAAACGCTTGTGCCGTCTGAATTTACGGTTACAACGGGTATCCCGAACGTCTCGGTTTCGGAAACAAGAATTATTCCCTTGCCGTCCGCCGCCGACGGAATAAGCATATTCGATTCAAGAACATATCCCGCCACTTCTTTCGGCTCGTTGGAATCCGTTATATCAAACAGCGTTATCGTTGCACCCGCTTCGTTTCCGCCGTCCTTTATGCCTATCAGCTTAGTCTCGCCTATGGAGAAAAGTTCTCCGGAAAATCCGTCGGTATCAATCGAACCCGCTATTTTCGGATTCTTCGGGTCGGAAAGATCGACTATTTTTGTCTTACTCGTACCGCTCTCAACAACATAAGCGTTTGAGCCCGAAAATCTTATGCTTATTGCGCCTACTTCGCAGACATTCTTGATTCCGCCAACATATTCCATATTCTCGTTCAGAATGTGAATATCCGCAGATTTACCGTCAAATGCCGCCATGCGGAGCGTACCGTTCGCTTCATCCGCGGAAATATCGGTAATCACGGAACCTTCGAGCGTGTACGAGCCGGAAAGCCCGACTCCCGTTCCGCTCACCGCAAATCTGTATATTTCCGTAAGATTATTATATTCCGATTTTTCATCGGTCGAAACAAATTCTCTTGAAATATAAACCGCCTTTGACGAACAGTAAATTTCACTGCCGCTTCCGAGAATCGCAAGGGAACCGACGCTGAAATCGCTTCCGTCAAAATCGGTAACGGTGATAAATAAATACGATGCTTCGGGTGAATTTACGGATATAAAAACATTATCCGCACTCAGTGCCGATGCCTTCCCGTTGACCGAAAAGCTCGGTAACAGCTTGCCGGCTGCCTCGGCCGCCTTTGCCGCAAGAGCGCTTATCGGCTTTGCGGTTACAAGGCATAGTCTTCCGCCGTAGAGCTTAGACGTTACATAAGAGCCGTCCTGCACGTGTTCGCGCACCTTGACGGGAGCCGTCGGGTCCGATATATCATAATACAATGCCGCAGTAGAAAGCTCGCTTGCCGCCGAGGATGCCGTCATGGTATAGTCGTAACGCTTCATCATCGCTATCAACTTGTTGCCTCTAAGGTAAATTTCAAAGCATTCGCTGAACTGTGATGAATCCGACGAATCGGAAAGCACTATGGTTGAAACAACATTCATCTCCTCTGCCGGAACAGCCTTGATAATCTTTATCTGTTCAAGCGGTCTGCCCGTTTGAACATCCGTCCCCGTTGTGACAATATATAAATATTTTCCGTCACTCTTGACGATATCCGCCGTTTGCGAGAAACTTTCCGACGAATCATCACTTGATGTTAATACCTCGTTCGAACCGAGCACAAGCGGAGTTTCGGGAATCGAAGCGACATATCCCGATTTATTGTCATTGCTTGATTTTTCGGTTCTTTCTTCGGAGCTTACCGTAGAGTCGAGCTGTTCTTCATGTTCGAGGATCTTACGTACCGCCTGCTCGACCTCCTCATAGCTGCTCACGCTCTTTATCGGATCGTCCATCTCGAAGCCCTCATATGCAGGGTCGCGCACAACCGTAGTCGGGCCCGCATTCGGCTTCATAACAAGCAGTGCTCCCACAATAACGGCAAGCATTGCCGCAACAGCCGTAATTCGTCTGAGTATTATTATGTTGTCCTTATGTCCCGTTTCACAAGAAAAATCCCTTTGTGTATCTTTGCTCTTTTCGAGCATTTCAACGATATTTTCTTTTTCAAGTTTTTTCGGAATCCTTATTTCGGATGCCGATTTTTCAAAATCCCCTTTAAGCTGTTCGAGGAGCAGCTTATCCTTTTTGTTCATTTGTTTCGCCCCCTTTCTCATCCGTTTTCGTCCATGTATCCACGTAGCTTTTCAAGCGATCGTCTGAGTCTTGAACGCACAGTAGCGGACGGACAGTCGAGTATTTCCGCTATCTCATGGCTTTTATAATTCCCGATAACACTCAACAGTACGATTTCCCTTTCCTGTTCCGACAGCTTTTGCAATGCCGTTTGCAGCTCAACGGAAACATTCAGATCATCCGTCGCCGTTGCGTTATCGAATCCGCTGTTTTTATCGTCAAGCCAAATAACGGATTTTTTCTTTTCGTTTTCGGTATAGTATCTTTTGCAAGCCGCACACAGTATCTTAAAGAGCCATCCTTTGAACGCCGAGGGCTTGCGCAGAGAGCCTATCTGCCGAAACGCAGACAGTACCGCATCCGAAACCGCATCCTGTGCAAGGCTTTCATTGCCCGTAACACAGCACGCATAGTAATACATTTCTTTATAGTATATTTCATACAGCTCGCCGAAAGCTTCGGCATTACCGTTCTTTGCAAGAGTAACGAGTTCGTTAATTTGAGCGCTCAACATCGACCCTCCTTACCGCTTCATTTAATAAGTGTGCTAAATTCGTCTTTTTGTTGCATCGAATTTTTAAAAATTTTTATTTTTTTCGCCAATACGGGAATACTATACATGATTTTATATGATAAAGCAAGGTGTATTTTGTGAAAAAGTCAATTTGCGTGCTTTTACTTTCGGGGATTATTCTGCTTTGTGCCTGCACAGGCAGAGGTACGCTTGAGGAAAACGATGCCGCCGCTCCCGCCACGGTTGAAGATACGGGAAGAACAGTTCTCGAAAAAACGAGCTTTTCCGTTTTTGACCCCGAAAACGCACGGAGTCTGCCGACGAAAAAAATCGAGCACAGCTACGGTGTTGCGAAAAACGGTGTGGTACACGATATTTCGAAATCCGCGCAGAGCTTTTTTGAAGAAAACGGCTACAACGCCTTTTGCTACGATACCGTCGACGGCACAAAATCGCTCTATCTTACCTTTGACTGCGGATGGGAAAACGGCTACACGGCAAAGGTTCTCGACGTCTTAAAAGAAAAGAATGTTCCGGCCGCTTTTTTCTGTACTCTCGAACACATTAAAGAAGAACCGGAGCTGATATCCCGAATGATAAATGAAGGGCATATTGTAGGTAACCATTCTTCAAGGCATCCCGATTTTGCTAAAATAACTCGCGAACGAATGGCAAAAGAAATACTCGAATGCGATAACTTTCTGCGTGAAAATTTCGGATACAGCTCACCCTTTTTCCGCTTTCCCGAAGGCTCATATAACGAAAGTGCTTTGGAGCTTGTCGGTTCGATGGGATACACAAGCGTTTTTTGGTCTTGCGCCTATGCCGATTGGGATGTAAACGATATCCGCGGAAAAAATTACGCTTTTGAAACCGTAACCTCCCGTTTGCATTCCGGCGCGATAATTCTCCTGCACTCCGTTTCTCCGGACAACGCCGCCGCTCTCGGAGATATCATTGATTGGGCACGGAAAAACGGGTATGAATTCAAATCATTGACCGACTACGAAACTTGATTTTTCAAAAAAATCCCCTCCGACTATTGCAATGGAACCTCGATGATGCTATACTTTTATAATAGTTTAAAATCGGAGGGTTCAAAATGTATAAGCTTTATATTCCCGAGGGTTATCGCTCTCTTTTGAGCCGCAGGCAAACCCAGCTTGCCATAAAAAAGGTCAAGGATTTCTTTGAAAGAGATCTTGCCATTCAGCTCAATCTTACCCGTGTTTCCGCTCCGCTTTTTGTGGATTCGAAATCGGGGCTTAACGATACGCTCAACGGAGTTGAAAGACCCGTCAGCTTTGATATCAAAGGAATTGACACCGGCGACGTTGAAATAGTACAGTCGCTTGCAAAATGGAAAAGGCTTGCTCTCAAGCAGTACGGCTTTGAAACAGGCGAAGGTCTTTATACCGACATGAACGCCATTCGCCGCGACGAAGAAACCGACAATATCCACTCCGTTTTTGTTGACCAGTGGGATTGGGAAAAGCATATCGAAAAATCGGAACGTAACGAGGAAACT
>CAYNUD010000085.1:0-7276 GCA_964400315.1 uncultured Clostridium sp.
GCAAAATGGGTATGGTTTTCCAGCATTTCAACCTTTTCAACAACAAAACCGTTATTCAAAATATTATGCTTTCACCCGTAATCTGCGGTAAGAAGGACAGGCGCAAGGCTATCGTGCATAATATTTTCCATAAGGATAAGCTTCCCGTTCTCAGCAAGGACGAAATCAAAAATGAGGCCGAACAGAATGCCCGTGCCCTGCTTGAAAGAATAGGACTCGAGGACAAGGCGAATGTATACCCCTCAACGCTTTCGGGCGGTCAGAAGCAGCGTGTTGCGATAGTTCGCTCCCTTGCCATGAATCCCGACGTCATACTTTTCGACGAGCCCACCTCGGCACGTGACCCCGAAATGGTCGGCGAGGTTCTTGATCTTATGAAAGAGCTTGCCGAATCGGGAATGACAATGGTTGTCGTCACTCACGAAATGGGCTTTGCCAAGGAAGTCGGCTCCAGAGTCATATTTATGGACGAGGGCGTTATCAAGGAAGAAAACACTCCCGCCGAATTTTTCGCAAATCCGCAAAATCCCCGCCTTAAAGAGTTCCTTTCAAAGGTTCTTATGTAATTTTAACGCCCGCAGGCTGTTGCTTGCAGGGCGTTTTTTATCCCGGACGGCAATTGTATATTGACACGGAGCACTGTTCAAATGTATAATAAATCATATAAAGGGGGCTGTGCCGATGAAAACACAGGAGTTTTGGTCAAGGATAAACGCTTCGCCGTTCGGAAAGGCAAATTACGAACCCATAAACTGCGGTGCGGGGCTTGCGATTGAGGACGAAAACGGAAGCGGCGAAGATTCATATATGCTGGTGCTCGACGGCGTAACGGCCGCGGATTTTCGTGCGTTTCTTTCGGAATTGTCCGCAAACGGCAGGAAGGAGACCTTTCACCGTGAATTTAACGGAAATATCTTTGTCGAATTTGCGGGCGACGGCGGTATAATTTACACTTATTTTACTTATGAAAAGTGGCAGGCAAGAATAATAATCGACAACTCAAGCTGTCCGCTTTCCGAAATGAACGATACACGCGGCGACGTGAGAGGCGACACACAGCTTATGCAGTTTTCACTTCGCTACGGCGAAATGATACGCTTCCATAGCTGTAACTGCGGTATGCTTTACGCTCTGCGGCTCAGGGATAATTCGCTGATTATCGTTGACGGCGGCGAAATGGAGCAGGCGACGAACGATGCGTGCGACGAGCTTATGGAACGCCTCGAGGGTATGACAAACACCGAAAAGGGTGGCGAAATACGCATTGCGGCTTGGCTTTGCACCCACAATCACGACGATCATATGGACGTGTTTTTGAAAATTCTCAAGCGTGAACACAGCAGGCTTGTTGTAGAACGGGTGCTTTATAATTTCCCCTCGAAAACGCTTCTATATTATGATAATTCCTGCACCGACAGAATGAAAAGCCGTATGGCAGAATATGCTCCCGATGCAAAATACTTAAAGCTTCATACGGGGCAAACGATAAAATTCCCCGATGCAATGCTTGAGGTTCTCACGACGCACGAGGACATTCTTCCCCGCTCGACAAGGGCCGCCGACGGCAAGACCTACAGAGGGATGAACGAGGGGTCAAGCATAGTGAAAATCACCTTTGACGACTGCTCGGTTATCTTCCTCGGTGACGCGGAGGAAACGAACGGCGAGGAGCTCATAGCCCTTTACGGCAAGAGGGCACTTGCGTGTACTTATCTTCAATGCGCCCACCACACCCTCAACGACGACAGGAATATTTATTCAAACATAAAAGCGAGAAAGCTGCTTGTTCCGCAAAGCAGATACAATTCTGTCAAATACGAAAGAGAAAACAACAAGTATCTGACGGCGCTTTTCGGTGCAGAAAATCTTTACTTTGCGGGAGACTGCACGCAGATTTTTACCGTCAAGGACGGCGAAGAGTCAACGGAGCTTTTCGAGCAGAAGGGCTACGTTTACGATAACAGCGATTATTAAAAAGAAAGGGCAGATAAAATGGAAATCATCAGAAAAGAGTACAGCATTCCCTCAAAATCGGGCGTGGCTAACGTCTTTGCCCGTTGCTGGATGCCTGCCGACGGCATTAAGGCAATTTTTCAGGTTGCGCACGGTATGGCGGAGCACGGCGAAAGATACGAGGATTTTGCAAAGTATATGTGCGAAAGAGGCATTGCCGTGCTTGTTGACGACCATGTAGGTCACGGCAAATCCGTTAAGGACGACAAGGACCTCGGCTATTTCGGCGAAAGCAACGGCTGGGATGCCTTTGTTGAGGACGAAAGAGCGCTTACCGAGCTTATTCTTGCCGAATATCCCGACACTCCGCTTATATTCTTCGGTCACAGTATGGGGTCGTTTATTGCAAGAGAATACATCCGTCGCTACGGTAAGGACGAGCGCATAAAGGGTGCGATAATTTGCGGCACAAGCGGAAAAAACCCCGCCGCTCCCATTGCGATTACTCTTGCCGGTGCCGTTGCAAAGGCTAAGGGCAGTCGCCACAAGAGTAAGTTTATCGACAAAATGGCGTTCGGTACATACAACAAAAAAATAGAAAATCCCGCAACCCCGTTCGATTGGCTCAGCACCGATAAGGAGCAGGTCAAAAAGTACATGGCCGATAAATATTGCGGCTTCCTTTTCACCGCTGTCGGCTACAAGGATCTTTTCACCGTTCTTAACCGTGTTTCCGGTAAGGATTGGTTTGAACAGGTTTATGCCGAATTGCCGATATTCCTTATTGCGGGCGAGGATGACCCCGTCGGTCAGTACGGTGCGGGCGTAAAGCAGGTTTACAACGACCTTAAAAATGCCGGTAAAAAGGACGTCACGCTGAAGCTTTATCCGGGAATGAGACACGAAATTCTCAACGAGGTTGACAATGTTAAGGTTTATGCGGATATTGCCGCATGGTGCGAAAAGAAAATATAAGTAACAGTCAAAAAATCGGCCGTCTTGCCAAAAGCAGGACGGCTGATTTGCTGTTATGAATTTATAATGCTGTCCGCATAGCGTACGCTTTCCATAGCATCCTTTGCGTATTTGTCGGCGCCTATGTTTTCGGCGTATTCTCGGGTGAGAACGGCACCGCCGACAATGATTTTGCACCAGGGCGCGGTTTTACGAAGCAGTTTTATCGTTTCCTCCATTGCGGGAACGGTTGTTGTCATGAGCGCACTCAGTCCTACAAATTCGGCATGGGTTTCTACCGCCTTTGAAGCTATATCCTCGGGAGAAACATCCTTTCCCAAATCAATAACGGTAAAATCGTAGTTTTCAAGCAGGAGCTTTACGATATTTTTGCCGATATCATGTATGTCTCCTTTGACCGTGGCAATTACTATAACCGCCTTTCCGCCTGTTTTTCTATTATCGCTCATTGAGGATTTTATAACATCGAAAGCACTTTTAGCAGCTTCGGCGCTCATGAGAAGTTGGGGAAGATATACGGTTTTCTTTTCAAATCCCTCTCCGACGGTATTCAAAGAGGGGATGATTTCACCGTTGACTATTTCGAGCGGCGGAGTGCTTTTGAGCAACTCTTTTGTTAATTCGGTCGCCTTATCCTTAAAGCCCTTAATTACCGCATATTGCAATTCGGAGCTGTATTCGGATGTGTGAACGCAGGTTTTTAATGCGTCGGGAGCGCTTGTAGCAGAGGCGAGCAAATCACCGTGAGAGATGTAATCGGTACAGTTTTTATCAAACCCTTTCAGCACACGGTATGCATAATATGTTTTCATCATTTCAGCGGAATACGGATTCATTATAGCGGCGGAAAGACCGTTTTCCAATGCAAGTGAGAAGAAAACGCTGTTTACGGTATCTCTTGCGGGTAAGCCGAACGAAACGTTTGAAATGCCGAGCGAGGTGTGACAGCCGAGCTGTGTTTTGATTTTCCGCAGGGCTTCGAGCGCGGTAACTGCGGCGTTCCCATCGGCGCTGACCGTCATCGCAAGGGTATCAAAAATGAGATTCTTTTTTTCGATACCGTATTTATCGGCGGCGGATATTATTTTCTCGGCAATTTTCACTCTGCCGTCGGCAGTTTCCGGTATGCCGTTTTCATCAAGTGTTAAAGCAACGACAAGACCGCCGTATTTTTTTACAAGAGGAAAAACCGCACTCATGCTTTCGGATTTTCCGTTTACGGAATTTATCATTGCTTTGCCGTTGTATCGTCTGAGAGCCGCCTCCATGGCGGTTATGTCGGAGGTGTCTGCTTGAAGCGGCAAATCCGTTACCGCTTGCAGCTCACATATTACCCGTTCGAGCATTTCGGCTTCATTTATTTCGGGCAAACCTACGTTGACGTCAAGAATATGAACTCCCTTTTCCTGTTGACCGACGGCTTCGGAGAGAATGTAATCCAAATCGTTTTCCGCAAGAGCCTGTTTAATACGCTTTTTCCCCGTCGGGTTGATTCTTTCGCCGATAAGAACAGGGTCGTTGCCGAATTTCACACAGCGAGTATATGAGGCTACGGCGGTGATGTTTTTGTCCGTGAGCGGAACCGGAGAGAGAGAAGCGGTTTTTTCTTTGAGCGCTTCAATATATTTCGGAGTTGTACCACAGCAACCGCCGACAAGACGAACGCCTTTTTTAACAAGCTCGGCTATTTCTTCGGCAAATTCCGACGGCTCCACATCAAATACGGTTTTACCGTCCACCGATTTCGGAAGTCCGGCATTCGGCTTTAATATCACGGGGATTGAGGCATTTTCAAGAAGCTCCGCAATTACGGGGCGAAGCTGTTTCGGACCGAAGGAGCAGTTTGCACCGAGAGCATCAACGCCGAGGCCCTCAAGTATGGCAACCATGGCGGAGGGAGAAGCCCCTGTCATCAGCTTGCCGTCCTCCCCGTAAGCATTTGAAACAATTACGGGAAGCGAGCTGTTTTCTTTTGCGGCAAGAACTGCTGCTTTTGTTTCATAGCTGTCGTTCATCGTCTCAATGAAAATGAGATCGGCACCGTATTTTTCACCAAGTCTTACGGTTTCACCAAAAATCTCAACGGTATCCTCAAAGTCGAGATCGCCGAGAGGCTTTAGAAGCCTTCCTGTGGGCCCGATGTCAAGAGCAATGAATTTTTCGCCTGTAAAATCACTTTGTTTTTTTGCTTTGATGGCGTTTTCGAGGGCGGCTTTGACTATTTCTTCAAGCTCATCCGAAGAAAAATTCAGACGGTTTGCACCGAAAGTGTTGGCACAAACCACATTACTGCCCGCATTAAAATAGTCCCGATGAATTTCCGTTATCAAATCGGGATGGGTAATGTTCAGCCGTTCGGGGCGCTCACCGGGACGAAGTCCCTTTTGCTGAAGCAGAGTGCCCGTCCCGCCGTCAAGATAAACAATATTGTTTTTTAAGTATTCTTTGAAATTCATAGTTGCCTCTTGATTTTGTTATTCTTTCGGAATCCCGATAAATGCCGTCACGGATTTTGACGGTGACATGAACAGGTTTTCGTTGAGCACTGTTCCGATATGCTTTTCACATTCGAGAACGGCAAAAAAATTCTTTTGAATCAGCAAGGGAACATCACCGTATCCTGGGCTGAATCTCGGTTTTACTTTTCTTTGATGCTCTTTTTCGATGTCGTCGCAAAAATTATCGCACAGAGCTTCGACCCGTTCCGCTCCGATTGCTTGGAGGATTACGGATTTTGCGGGGGAAATCCGAGCGTATTTTGTGATTAACCTGTCGATTCCGGTCCCTACGGTGGCGGCAAAAATCACCGCACGGTCACAGCCCGATAAATTTTTTGATAAATTTTGCGAGTTTAACTCAAATGCTCCGAAATCGCAGTGAGAAGCGTTTATTATGACAGGAAGCTCGGCATAACATACTTTATAGCTTAAAGTTTTCGATGCCTCGGAAATACAGCTTTTCAACAGCTTTTCCGTTTCCGAGTCGGGACTGTCGCACCGTGCATAACGTAGGATTTCTCTTTCGTTGACGGGCGGAGCAGGATAGATTTTTGTTAAAACGGTAATGTTCATTTTTTCACTATATCGGACAGACTTCCGAGTATTTTTTCGGCAACGTCCGGTTTGTTCATCGAATAAACATGGACATGGTTTATTCCGTTTGCGTAAAGGTCTATGATTTGGTCGACGGCGTAAGCAATTCCCGCTTGCTTCATGGCCGCGGGGTTTGAGCCGAATTTGTCCACAAGGCTCTTGAATCTTTGAGGCATAAAGGAGCCGGACAGCTTTATTGCACGGGCAACCTGATTTGCATTTGTTATCGGCATTATTCCCGCAATTACGGGTACGGTAATTCCGGCTTCTCTGATTTTGTAAAGAAAATTATACAACAGATTGTTGTCGAAAAACATTTGCGTAGTAAGGAAATCACAGCCTGCATCGACCTTTTCCTTTAAGTACCTTATATCCTCCGCCTGATTTGAACTTTCGGGATGTATCTCGGGATAACAAGCACCGCCGATACAGAAATCAGCATCGGCGTTTTTAAGTTCTCTGACAAGCTCTGCGGCATATTTGTAATCCCATCCGTCGCGGGGCGAATCCTTAAGATTCTCGGGAATATCACCTCTCAAAGCCATGACGTTGCGAATATCCGAAGCTTTTATATCGGCGATTTTTTGCCTTACCGTATCTTTATTTGACGAAACGCAGGTAAGGTGTGCGAGCGTAGGCACACCGTAAAGCTCATTAATATTTTCGGCGATATCGAGAGTGTATTTACTTGTTCCGCCGCCCGCACCGTAGGTTACACTCATAAACGACGGCTTGAGACGCGCGATTTTTTCCGTTGCCGTTTTGACCTCTTCAAAACAGGTTTCCGTTTTCGGCGGAAAAACCTCAAAGGACAAAGACGGAATGGGATTGTTTAATATTTCGGTGATTTTCATGTGCGGTTCCTCTGTGTTAAATAATTCCCTTATCGACGCTCTGTTCAACAAGCTCGGCAAACAAAGCGCACGACCAGCTAAACCAACTTCTTGTGAATTTTGTCGGATCGTCGGCACAAAAGCCTTCGTGCATGTAACCCGTGTCGGCATCGGTGGTTTCAAGCATATGCAGGATTTCTTTTATTTCTTCGGGATTGTCAGAGGTGAGCCCTTGCATTGAAAGAGCGATATGCCATATATAACCGTCCGGAGTATGCGGACTTCCAACCCCCTTGGCATATTTACCGACGTAGTAGTACGGGTTGTCGTTGCTGAGAATAAATCGCCTTGTATTTTGATATATCTCATCATCGGCATTGCAATAGCCCAGATATACGGCGGAAAGCAGACTCGGTACGTTAG
>CAYNUD010000086.1:0-7107 GCA_964400315.1 uncultured Clostridium sp.
TTAACAGCATAATGCTTAAGGACGAAAACGGCGACCCGGCTCCCGTTTATTCGGTTGCAAGCGGACTTGACTATCCCTCCTCGGGACCCGAGCACGCATTTCTTCAGGATATCGGCAGAGTTAAATACGACGTCATCGACGACGAAGAAACCATTGACGCCTTTTATAAGCTCTCACGCCTTGAGGGCATTATCCCGGCAATTGAAAGCTCCCACGCGATTGCATACGGTATGAAGCTCGCCAAAACAATGGATCACGGCTCAATTCTTATCAATCTCTCCGGCAGAGGCGACAAGGACATGGATTATGTTATCGAGCATTACGGCATCAGATAACGACACAACGTCCGCATCGGTTTTCGGTGCGGACTTTCTTTTTCGGAAATTCACACAGCTTCAAATGTAGAAATTCTTAACGATTTTGCCGATTTTGCTTTACAAATCCGAAAGGTTTTGGTATAATTGATAAAAAAATAACGGAGGCATCTTGATGAAACAGGCTAAAAAAATTCTCGCCGTAATTCTTGCGGCGGCAATGCTTTTCTCCTTTGCTCCCCTTGCTTTCGCACAGGACGAGCAGGCACAAAAGGTTGATTACAAAATCAACAATCCCTATGCAAACGTCGATTTCAATACTTACAATCAGTATAAAACCGACCTTCACAGCCACACTCTTTTCAGCGACGGCAGCAACACTCTTCCCGAAATGGTTGAGCGCCATTACGAGCTCGGCTTTGACATTATGGCAATCACCGACCACGGTTCAGTCAGCTACGGCTTTACCGAGCAGGACCATTGGGACTTTATGAAGCTTGTCAGCCTTGTAAGAAAGGGCAAAATAAGCAACGACCTGCTCAGCGAAAGCGGCATTGTTGCGTCAAACGGCAAAGCTTACAGGGTATTCAAAGAAAACGGCGATGAATACTATCAGCAAGATGGCGGCAACACGATGATGCGTGTCCCCTACGGCGTTGAAAACAACCCCACCTCCTTTAACAACGCCCATGTCAACAGTTGGTTTGTTGACTACGGCCACAAGGTTATCGGCGGTACGAGCAACTACGAGCGTCCGATAAAGAACGTCGATATTCTCGGTGGTCTTTCGGTAATCAACCACCCCGGCGAATACAGCGATGCACGCGATGAGGTTTTCACCGCCGATGCTTACAACATGGATGACTCCACATACAATTATAAAATCAACAAGTTCGCAAACCTCCTCAAGACGTACAAAACCTGCATAGGCGTTGACGTTAACAGCAAGGGCGACAGCAGAACACGCTTTGACAGAAAGCTTTGGGATATTCTTCTTCAGAAAGTGGTTCCCACGGGCAGAAACGTTTTCGCAATCGGCTCAACCGATGCTCACAATCTCGATATCGTTGATTCCGGTTATGTTCTTGCTCTTATGCCCGAAAAGACCTCGGCGGCACTCAAAAAGTGCCTCGAAAGCGGCGAATTCTTTGCGGCAAGCAAGTATGTCGGCAATTACGACGAGCTTCTTCAGTATTATAATGAGCTCGTTGCCATAGAGGGCAGCAACCTCTCCGATTTCACCGTTAAGCTCGGCGAAATGGTAGCAACCATCAAAACAGAGCTCGACAACGGCAAGCAGAACACTCGCTTTAAGGCTGACGACGGCACCGTTGCTCCCAAGGTAACAAACGTTGTTGTTGACGATGTTAACGACACCATCACCATTACCGCCGAAAATGCTGCGGTAATCCACTGGATAGCGGACGGCAAGGTTATCCACGTCGGCAACAGCATAAACCTCAACGATTATTCGGACAAAATCGGCAGTTATGTAAGAGCCGAGATGCTCGGTGAGGGCGGCGTACTCTATGTTGAGCCGTTCACTCTTGAATATGACGGTGCTCCCGAAGCCGAGGACGACGGCAACTTCTTTGATTGGGGCGGCATTGTTTCGTTCATCTGCGACACGCCCGTTATGCTTCTTGAAATGATGATTCCTCTCACTCTTATTTTCAAAGTAGCAGGCAAATAATAATCAGTGCACCGCCATGCCCCGTGCAGACGGTGCACTCATAATATCAGGAGACTGTATGAAAAATCACAATCCCGTCGTAGAGCTCGAACTTTATCTCATACGTCACGGTCAAAGTGCAGGTAACGTTGAGCGAGACAACAACAAACTGACTCTTAAAGAATTAAATGACCCATATCTCACCCCGCTCGGTCTTTCTCAGGCCGAAAAGCTCGGCGAGGCTTTGTCGGAAATTTCTTTTGATGCGGTATATTCAAGCGCTCTGCTCAGAGCTGTTCAAACTGCCGCAGAAACGGTGAAACGTCAGCCTACCGAAAAGCCGCTGTATATTCTGCCGCTCCTTACGGAGGTCAGCATAGCAAAGGAATACGACGGTGCCGGAATGCGTGAAATCACGGAAATATGCCCGTCGGCAAAACTTGCGTTCGGCGTTGATGACAGTTCTCCCCTCGTTTATCACAATGAATATGAGGACGAAGCGGGTATGTTCTCAAGAGCCGAAGAAGCAATACGCTATTTCCGTTCGCTGTATAAAAACGGCGAAAAAATCGCGGTTGTTAACCATGCGGCATTCATGACCTTTGCGGTCTTTCACATCATGGGCTTTAACACGGCTCCCGTTTTCGACATCGACTTCAAAAACACCGCCGTAACAAAAGTTATATTTTACAAATCCGGCACAAATAAATACGGCGACATCGTCTTTGATTACATAAACAGCACAAAACACCTCACGGAAAAGCTTTGATTACTCGGTTTTCGATAAAAATTTTACTTTTTTTCAATTACGGTGTTGAATTTGCATGCATTAAATGCTACAATTAAATGAAATTTCGGAATGGCTTTTATGCCGTACCGACACTCATTCTTTCACTATAATATTGAAAGGCTGGAATTCAAAAATGGATTACAAAATGAATCTTACCCAAGAAGAGCTTGACATTCTCAACGGCTCCAAGGGCGAAGCGATGGCAAAAGTCATGAAAACTCTTGTCATGTACGGTGATGCCTTCGGTGCAACAAAAATGGTTCCCGTTGAAAGCAAGATGGGCCATCTCGTTACAAGCTTCGGTCTCAAGGTCATGAAGCCCGTTTACGGTCTTATGGATCAGCTTATCGAAGGAGGCGCGCTTTCTTCACAGAAATTCTCCGTTGACCCGAAGCCCCTCGATCCCAAAGTGCCCACAAATTTCCTTCAGAAGCTTGTTTTCAACAAATTCATGTATAGCATGCAGGACAGCTACGATGCACAGCTTTCAAAACTCGGTCTTGTTGACAGCAAGTCATACACCTGCACCTGTTACATGGACGAAGTAGGCAACATTCCCAAGAAGGGCGAAGTTCTTTCGTGGGCCGAATCCTCGGCTGTTGTTTATGCGATCTCCGTTCTCGGCGCACGTTGCAACAGAAACTCCGGCATCATTGAGCTTTTCGGTTCAATCGTAGGCAAGGTTCCCTATTTCGGACTTGTTACCGATGAGGGAAGAAAGGCAACATGGATCGTTGAGGTCAAAACCGCTAAGAAGCCCGAAGCACAGATTCTCGGTTCTGCCATCGGCATGAAAGTCATGGAGGATGTTCCGTTCATCAAAGGACTTGATAAGTGGATAGGCACAGAGCTTGACGGCGATACCAAAGCATATCTTAAAGATTTCGGTGCCGCCACCGCTTCAAACGGCGCTGTCGGTCTTTACCACGTCGAAAACCTCACTCCCGAAGCCGTTGAGCTCGGTGAAAGCCTTATTGCGGAGAACGCAAAGGTTTATGTTATCGACGATGCCGAACTTGAAAGAGTTAAAGCAAGTTATCCCGTCATGTGGAAAGATAAAAACGCTGTCCCGAAGCTCTGCTTTGTCGGCTGTCCTCACCTCTCCCACGCTCAGCTTATTGAGTGGACCGACAATGTTGTTGCCGGCCTTAAAAAGAACGGCTTGAAGAAGGTTTCGATTCCCACCGTCTTTACTGCCGCTCCCGCAGTTGTCGAAGCATTCAACAAGACACCGAACGCCGCAAAACTCAAAGCAACAGGCGTTATTCTCAGTGACATTTGTCCGCTTATGTATATGAACAATCCCCTTTGCAAAAAGATGCCCGTCATCACCAATTCAAACAAGCTCAGAACATACACAACCTCCCGCTACTATACAAGTGCGGAGATTCTTGACATAATCACAAAGGAGGCAAAGTAAAATGAAACAGTTTAAAGGACGCCCCGTAGTAGCAGGCTCATGTACTGCAACGGCTCTCGTTTCCCACGGCGGATTCAACACTCTTGCTTCCTTACAGAACGCTCTGCAATTCGGTGATAAGACCGCAAAATGCGGCGACCAGAACAACCCCGATCTGTTCGGCAAGCCCATGGTCGGCACAGCTCTGTGTCTGCCTCAGACCATCGGTTCTACTACCGGCGGCATGGTTCTCTACTGTGCAAAGGTAATGAACAGAAATCCCGCCTGCATGCTTTTCTCGGAACACATTGACTCACTTGCCTGTGCCGGTGCGGTTCTTGCCGCAGTATGGACAGACGAGCCGATGGTAACGGTTGACTGCCTCGGTCAGGAATTTCTTGACTATGTTAAGGAAGGTATGAAAATCACCGTTTCTCCCGACGGAACGGTTACGGTCGAATAAGAGCCAAAAATCGGAGCATCGCTTGATTGCGGTGCTCTTTTTAATATATGGAATCAAAAGATAAAAAGTATGCAAAAGTGCCGCCTTTTTGTCCGTATTCAAAACATTTTTTGCAGGATTTTAAAATAAGTCTTGCAAAATACATTCAAATGATATAAAATATAATGGTTATTATTCAATCAAACGGAGGTCTTTCTCATGAATATAAAGAAAATGTCACGCGAACAGCTTTCCGAACGGCTCTGCGGACTTAAAAAGGAATATGATGCGTATAAAGCTCTCGGATTGTCGCTCAACATGGCAAGAGGTAAGCCGTCGAAGGAACAGTTGGAGCTGTCTGCCGATATGCTCGACCCTGCTCTTCTCGGTAATTTCAAAGCATCCGACGGTATGGATATACGCAACTACGGCGGTCTTGACGGAATCCCCGAATGCAAAGCGTTGTTCTGTGAAATTCTTGATGTAAGGCCCGAAAACATTATCATATTCGGTAACTCAAGTCTCAATGTTATGTACGATTATATTGCTCAATGCATGATATTCGGCGCCGGTGCAGAGCCTTGGTGCAAACAGGACGGTATTAAATTTCTTTGTCCCGTTCCCGGATACGACAGACACTTTGCCATTCTCGAACATTTCGGAATCGAGATGATCAATATTCCTTCAAATGAAAACGGTCCTGATATGGACCTGATAGAAGAGCTTGTCAAGGATGAAAAAGTCAAGGGCCTGTTCTGCGTGCCCATGTATTCAAATCCCACAGGCTATACATATTCGCACGAAACGGTGAAACGCTTTGCCGCTTTAAAACCCGCCGCAGAGGATTTCAGGGTTATATGGGACAACGCTTACTGTGTCCATCACATATACGACAAGCACGATGAACTTACGAATATTTTTGCCGAATGTGAAAAGCACGGCACTGCCGATAATTTTATTGAGGTCTGCTCAACATCAAAGATCACATATCCCGGTTCGGGTGTTGCCGCTCTTGCCGCTTCCGATGCAAACATTGCGGCAATCAAAAAGAGAATGACGATACAGACAATAGGCCACGACAAGCTCAACGAACTTCGTCATGCGGCGTTCTTCAAAAATATGGCGGGAATTGAAAAGCATATGCTCGGACATGCCGAAATACTCCGTCCAAAATTCGACGCCGTTCTCAATGCCTTTAACACTAAGCTCTCGGATCGAGGTATTGCCGAATGGACTGTTCCGAACGGCGGATACTTTATAAGTCTTGACGTATATCCCGGCTGTGCAAAAAGAACGGTTCAGCTTTGCAAGGAAGCGGGGGTAACGCTCACGGGTGCGGGCGCTACATACCCATACGGCAAAGACCCCGAGGACAAAAATATCCGCATTGCCCCCACCTTCCCGTCAAGGGACGAGCTCTGCAAAGCGGTTGAGATTCTTTGCTTGTGCGTAGAAATCTCCGCAATCGAGAAAATTCTCAACTGACAATTCCGATTTATCTCTCGGTGCTTCACCGTAATGCCGAGTCCGAGTTGTTCGGGCTCGGTTTTCAACTAATATAAGCATTGACTGTTTTCCGGCAAATAATTCTGCATTTAAATTTACGAGTCATAATTTTTAAAAAATTCTCCGTCTGCCGTCATTTTGTCGGCAAATTCACGAAATATTTTAAATAGTATGATTTTGCTTGCATTTTATTCGGATATGTTATATATTTATTTTAGTTATTTATAATGATGAGGGGTATGCGAAATGAAAAAATCCAAGCTTGCCATTTTGATTATCGGTTTGCTTATGTTTGTTTGCGTTCTGTTTTGTTCCTGCACTTCACACGGCAATACCGATGCCTCGACTTCTGTTTCTCAAACAGTCGGCGCCTCGGAGCAAGCAGCCTTAACGCCCGTTCGCACCAAAATCGGCACAGGCAAGTTTTCCTTTGTGTTTGAAATAATCGACGGAAGCGGAAAAAGCGTTGAATTTGACATCGCAACCGATAAAAGCACCGTGGGAGAAGCTCTTTCTTCAATCGGACTTATTTCCGGAGAACAAGGAGCCTACGGACTCTACGTCAAAACCGTCAACGGCATCACAGCCGACTACGATAAGGACGGAACATATTGGTCATTCATTGTAAACGGTGAGATTGCTCCGAAAGGCGTTGATCAAACCTTTGTTAAAAACGGTTACACATACACTTTTAAGCTCGAAAAATAAGGTAAAAAATCTTTTACATATACAGGAGGTTACTTATGGGAATGACAATCGGTCAAAAGCTGATAAAGAATCATCTTGTCAGCGGCGAAATGGTGCCCGGAACCGAAATAGGTCTTAAAATCGACCAAACTCTTACGCAGGATGCAACGGGAACAATGGCGTATCTTGAATTTGAAGCAATGGGCGTTGAAAGAGTACGCACCGAGCTTTCGGTCGCATACATTGACCATAACACCTTGCAAACCGGTTTTGAAAACGCCGACGATCACAGATTCA
>CAYNUD010000087.1:0-7099 GCA_964400315.1 uncultured Clostridium sp.
CTTAAATCGCAATTCCGGCTATGTAACGCACGGTGGTTTTATGTCCATCGACAATACGATTTTCACGCTCAAAACTGACGGTTTTCGTGTTTCGCACGGGACAGCTGTTCTTGACCATCTGACCGCCGACAGAACCGGCTTCCTTGGAAGAAAGATCACCGTTATAGCCCTGCTTGAGGTTTACGCCAACCTCTCTTGCAGCTTCCATCTTGAACTTATCAAGCGCCTCACGAGCCTGAGGTACGACTGCGTTATTCTTAGCCATTTCAATAACACCCCTTTGCTTTTTAATTGCGTTTGCTTTATTATTGTTGCTTGCAATGAAAAGTTTATTAGTGTTAATTTTTTGATTTTTCGGCAGTTTTTGCGCTTGAATGTCATCATTCCGCTAATTTGCAAATTATTATTCCGACAATGTATTAATAGCAAATTATGTTCAAAACAAATTGCCGATAACTATTAAGTTTACTGCTTTATATATCTCGATACATTAACAAAAAAGTCAGTAAAAGCATGACAGACCGGTCAGGACCTCCGGCTAAGCCGGAGGTCCTGACTCATCAACGATTTCTTTAGGAAGGATTATAACTTACTTTATAAAAATGGGATTTGTCCATGCTCTTTTCCCATCGGCATCAACAACGCAAACGCGAACATATCTGTAATTGTTTCTCAAATCAAGTTCCGCATGAGTGAGCATTTCGCCGTTTTCGGCTTCTCTCTTTGCAGTCGGGTGACGATCGGCATGAAAAAGCACCTTTGCGCACGGTGAGCACTCAATGTGCGCAACACCGTCCTCAATGTAAAAATCCTTGATTATCGGACCGCAGGAGGAATAGAACGCTCCTTTGAGAAGGGCATCAAGCACCGATTTATCGTTCTTTTCGGCATTTACCATAACCCAACCGTTGCAATGCTGAGCCATCGGATGTCCGTCGTCAACGGCAACGCCCCAAATTCTATGTCCGAGACCTATCATCTCGTCCCAATAGGCGGCGTTTGTATCCATGTCATTATCCATTGCACAGCCGCTATTCCAAATTTCCATGGCGAACTCGCCCTTGAGCTCATTGAAATATCTTGTGGGGGTCGAGCTCCACTCGGGATGACAATAGAAGGTTAAATTATTCTTTGAATGAATCCAATCGAGATATTTTTGAAATCCCGCCTGATTCTCTACAAGTCCGCTTTCAAATTCTTCGTCATGTAAAAAGCCGTTTGATTCGTCATTTGCGCCCAAACAAACGGTATGATAGCACCGAAAGCCCTCAATGCCAATCTCAAAATCGGCGTTATATTCCATACCGGGAATTATCAGCAAACCTGCATCGGGTGCAAAGTCAACGCGGTTATATATTCTATGGTCCGTAAGTGCAAGAAAATCGTAGCCGTGAGCCGCATAATATCTCTCGACCACGTCCGGCTCACCCTTTCCGTCGGAGCGTGTGGTGTGACAATGCAAGCCGCCTTTCAGCATTTTATCGCACGGTTCAAACGCCGCCTGTCTTATAATTGAATCAGCCATTTTCATTTTCCTTTCGGTCAAATTTGATGCGGAGAATATGTCTGCCTTCGGCAGAATCGAAAATCACATCGCCTGCTTTTTTGGTATACTCTATTTCCGTGCCGTCAAGCAAAACCGATTCGGCTTTGCAGGGAACGCAAACAACAAGCTCGCACTCTTTTTCACTCTCATATTCAAGTGTAAAAAGCTTATCCGATTCGTTGCATGAATATGAAATTATTGTTCCGGGAACCGCTTTGGGATAAGGGCGGGAAAAAATATTCATCAAGGGCGTTTCAAGCCAGCCGTCATAATAGCACCAATATGTGTTACTCCACTTGTTTGAATCAAACATATCGAGGAGAAAAGTAACATGCGGAAGCCAACCGTCGCCCTCACCGCCGCCGCCCCATTCGCCGACAATCACCGGCATATGAAGTCTGTCCTGCGATTTCTTATGCTGAGCAAACATACCGCCGACTCTTTCGTTGCTTGCGAATTTGTAAAGAGGAGTGTCAACCATAAAGTCGTATGCGTGAGGAGCAAATGCCTGATTGCTTTCTCTTTCGCCGTCAACCGTTATCGGAGGAGCGGAGAAAGGCACGGTAGTGTTCGACCAATAGCAATTGTCAAGCATGATTATCCCCTTATCGGTAACACTTCTCACCGCTTTTGTAACTTTCGAAAGGAACGGTGCATACTTATTAACATCGAAGTCGCAAACACAGTCGTCAAACACCGAGGTTGCCTTTCTTACAACGCTTGAGGATATTTGCGAGAGCACCTTGGGTACTCTGTCCTTTGAAAAAACAGCATCGGCGAAAAGCTTACCTTGCTTTATTTCTTTGTCAAACAGGACAACTCTTGCCGCCTTGAAAATAAGCTTTTTGAACGCCTTTCCGGCCGCCATGCCGGGGAAGGGTTCGTTCATAAGGTCGAAGCCGAAAAGCGCGGGCTTATCCTTGAAGCGCTCTGCAATATGAATCCAACAATCGGCATACCAATCTTGCAAACCTTTACCGTTCACCTCACGGTTATCCCAGAAATTATCAAAGGCTCTTTGGCAATATTTACCCCAAAAATATCCTGCCGCCCAAACGCCCTTTATCGGCTTTATCGGATATTCGTCCGTCAGCGTTGCCCAATCGGGAGCACCGTCGCCGTTGCATTTCGGAGAATACAGGTCTTGATGCATATCAAGATATACGTAAATGCCGTATTTTTCGCAAAGGTCAACTATGCGTTCCACGTCATCAAGATATTCATCGTTATAATTGCCGGGAGTCGGTTCAAGCTTTGCCCATGTAAAGCCGAGACGAACGAGATTAAAGCCCTTGTCGCGGAATTTAGCAAGCAGTGCATCATCAACCTTATGAGCATATTTTTGCTCACCCTCTTTGTAGTCGCTTTTGTCGACTATGTTGACACCGCTGAATATTCTTTCTCTGCCGAGTTCATCAACAAAACGTTCGGACTGTGTTCTAATGGTGTTCATCTGTAGCTCCTTTCGGAAAATTATACGGCAACCGCTTCTTTAATCGCGGGCTTTTTTTCAAATATGTCGGTGAAGTTGAGCAGGAAAAGAAGAACATACGCCGCCTGCATGGGGATGTTTTCGATTATCGCACTTTTGCCGACCGTGATAAGCAAAATGAGCATTGCGGCAAGAATTGCACAGAAAACGATGAACGCAACAAGGAAGGTACCTTTTTCTTTTCTTGCTTTATTGAAAAGAAGAAGTACCATGGGAGCGGCGCAGCAGAAAGCAAAGATAAGCGCACCGGACCAATGTGCCATACAGCGAGGTGAATCGAGATGTATATCCTCACCCATCGACGGACAGTTGATTGTGATATAAATTGCGGCACTGCCGAGGGAACCGAGAATCACACCGAGTTTGCTGTTATAATTGTATCTTCTGTAAGCAAACATTGTGTTTGTAAATATCGTCATTGAAGCGAATACGCCCCAGCCTCTGAAATGCCACGGATAATCGAGGCCTATCATGCTTGCGGTTATGTGCTTAACTTTTTCGACAAAAGGCTGATCACCGAAAAATCCGTACCATGTGACATATACACAACCGAAAATAACTCCGATAAGGCAGAAAATTTTAATCGCCTTTGTAAGCTCGGGAGCATAAAGAATTTTCTTTATGTATATTGCGAAAGCAAGCAGACTGAACGTTGAGAGTGCGGTCCAAACGGGAAAGAGCCATTCGCGACCGAGCATACCGCTGATATTTTCGTGAAGTATTCCGTCAACAGTGCGTTCGGCGACCGTAGCATAATTGACGAGTATGATATCCTTCATAAAGAAAATCATCCAAACGGCATATACGCAGGCAATTACGCACCATAAAATTAAGTAGCCGACGGGCATTTTGTTTTTTTCTTTCAACATATGTTTTTCCTCCAAATCCATTATATAATTAAGATTAACATAAATACACGGAAATTGCAACAGCAATTCGGCAAAAAACAGCATATCGGATATGCCTATCGTAAAGGTTGCATTTATATTTTATAGGTGGTATAATATCAAAAAAGGAGCGTGTGTAAAATGAGCAAAAGAGTTTTAATTCTCTCGGGAAGCCCGAGAAAGGGCGGCAACAGCGACCGCCTTTGCGACGAATTTTTGAAAGGCGCGCTTGAAAGCGGTAACGAGGCCGAGAAAATCAGAGTGGGCGAAAAAAAGATTGCCGCATGCTCGGGATGCTATTATTGCAGCAACAACGGCGGCAAATGCGTTCACAAGGACGATATGGCGGAAATTTTGCAAAAAATGATTGATGCCGACGTTTTGGTTCTTGCATCACCCGTATATTTTTATTCGATTGATGCACAACTCAAAGCCGTTATCGACAGAACTGTCGCACGCTGGCTCGAAGTCAAAAGCAAGGAGTTTTATTACATAGTCACCATGGCGGACGAAGATCTTTCCTCTGCCGACACCACACTTGCATGTATGCGCGGATACGCGGAATGCGTCGAGGGTGCCGTCGAAAAAGGCGTGATTATAGGAAACGGCGTTTATGAAATCGGCGAAATCGAAAACACTGCCGTGTTAAAAGCTGCATATGAAGCCGGCAAAAACGTTTAGAAAAAAGGCTCTGACCGAGTGGTCAGAGCCTTAAACAATGCTTATTTCAGTCTCGAAACAAATTGGCAGGTAACGTATATGTTCTGAATTTTCTTTGCTTGAGAGCCGATGGGGGTTTCTATGATGGGCTGTGTTTCGGACGGGGTAACATACAGCTTGAAAGCTATGGCATCCTGCCCGACACGCATATCATTGACATTTTTGTATTCAAAATTTCTGTTTTCAACGCCGAGATAATTAAAGACAATTTCTTCAAGGTCATGACCTGAGAAAAGCTTGATAACGTCATCCTCGTCATGCATATCAATAATTGCCTTTGCTTCCTCAAACGTAAGAGGACAGCATTTGAATTCGCCCTCATTCAAAACCGACATAACGTTTTTATTGTCAACCAAAAGTAACGGAGTCTGTGTGCGTGCCACTGTAATCACCCTTCTTTCTTGTAATTATCAAAGCAAAGTGAATATATTTTATTCACATCGCCAATGATTTATATATATTATATACAAAAATGGGCAAAATGTCAACAGTAAAAAGCAACCGTCACAAAAATATAAACTAATCGAGCGTAAGACTTACAAGAAGCGGGAAATGGTCGCTCGGATAAACGCCGTCATAGAGCGTATCCACAACACGGTAAGAGCTAACGGTAAAGCCCGTCTTTGATATCATCACGTAGTCAATGGGCTTGCGGTTCAATTGCTTGCCGTAATCTTGGAAAGTGCAGATATTGTAGACATTATCGGTTTGATATTTTGCATCAAGGAAATTCTCGGTTACGCTAACATATGTTTTCGAACCCTCTTTGCAATTGAAATCTCCCATAATCATTGCGGGAAGTGAACCGAACTCTTGAATCTTATCAAGAATAACACCTATCCCCTTTATCCTCGCCTCGTCGCTGACGTGGTCAAGATGCGTGTTAAATACAACAAATGATTTATCGGTTGATTTTTCGGTTAAAATCACGTAACTGCAAATTCTGTAGCAAGCGGCGCCCCAATCCTTGCTCATAACATCGGGAGTTTCGGAAAGCCAAAACGAACCTTTGTCTATGAGACTGTATTTGTCCTTTCGATAAAATATCGGGCAGCCCTCCGAGAAAAGTGTTTCGTCCCTGTATGTGATAACCGAATCATATTCATTCAGACGTTCACAAAGATAGGAATAATGAATTCTCGTCCCCTCCTGAAACCCGATAACATCGGGAGCACAGGAGAGTATATTTTGTATAACAAGGTCCGCACGGTAAAACCAACTCTTTTTTCCGATATCTTCAACGGCGATACAGCGTAGATTACTGCTCATTACAGTCAGCTCTCCGTCGGAAGAGATGTTTTCCACGGAAACGGGGCTTGTTTTACTTTTGTATGTCGGATAGTACCAAAGCTCTACAACGCAGAAAGCCGTAACCGTCGCAAGCAATATGCAAAGAACGGCTTTCAGAACTTTCTTAAATTTTTTCATTGTTAATCCTCCGCATTAACGGAAAAAGGACAGCCGCAAAAATGCTGACGGTATAAGCAATATTCCTTTGAAAGAGCAATCGAGCGTTGATATCCTCCCCGTTTTTTGAAATCGGACAGCAAATATGCAACCTCATATTTTTGCGAAAGCTCCGAACCGATGGCATTTATGAGCGGCGCATTTTTGTACGGACTTACGGTAAGAGTTGTTGCGAACAGCGGAAATCCGTTGTTTTTCGCATACTTTGCCGTGCGTGACAGACGAAGCAAAAAACATTTTTCGCACCGAATTCCGCCCTCGGGTTCTTTTTCAAACCCCTTAACGGCATCGGTAAACAATTGCGGCGAAAAATCATCCTCAACAATTTTTACATCTTTACAAAACGGCGCTTCGGCACACAGCCTGTAAAGCTCCCCTAGACGCTTCTTATATTCCGTTTCATCCATAATATTCGAATTTGAAAAGAACACGGTAATATCAAAATATTGTGTTAAATATTCGAGAACATACGATGAACACGGGGCACAGCAGGCGTGAAGAAGCAATTTTGTACGCTCGCCGTCGGCACAAAGGCGTTCAATTGTCTTATCCGTTTCAAGCTGATAATTTATTTTGTTCATATGTATTTTTGCGCAAGAAAATATGAAACCCACAGTGCGATAACAAATGCGCCCTCAGCGGGAATGGCAAGCTTAGTGTAGGGGCATTTCCAACCCCTGTCAACAAAAAGAAAAATCGTTCTTGTGACAAAAACGGTGGTTGCAAAGAACATTCCTCCGACAAGTGAATGATATGCCGTTCCCGTTGCAACGGCAAGATAAATCAGAAAAGCTCCGAGAGCAAAGGAAATACCTCCGTAATAAACACGAATTTCGGTCTTTCCGGCATTGTCAACAGGCTTTATCGAAAAACTTTCCGCATTTTTAAGCGGTTTCGAAATAAAAACTATTGCCATGCCGAAAAAATATAAAGCAAGACATGCCGTAGCGAAGGTTGCGGGTGCGTTTGCCGCCCAAAGTTCTTTAA
>CAYNUD010000088.1:0-7032 GCA_964400315.1 uncultured Clostridium sp.
CAATGTTTGAGTCCGGACTCGGCAAAAATGCTTTCGGCTATAACCTTACTGCAAGCATAGTGGTCATAAACGCTGATTTGGATGGGGTCACCCGTGCGTGCCCAATGCGTGGGTGCGTTTCTGTCGCCTGTTTCGGCAACGGTACCGATGTAAACAACCTTAACGGCATCGGGGTCGGGCTGAGCCTTGACAGCCGCAACGATATTTTTGGCAGCGGTTGTGTTGGTAACAACAGTCTTTGTGGGATAATAATCGGCTGAGGGAGAAACCATGCCGCCGACATGAAGAACATAGTCAGCTCCGGTTACGCATTCAAGAACGTCCTCATACTTGCAAAGGTCGCCCCAAACGATTTTAACCGAGGGGTCGTTTGAGTAATCAGCGAACAATTCCTTGTTCTTCTTACTGCCTCTGAGAAGAAGTACGAGATTAAGTTCATTTTTCTTTGCGTAGAGTTGTTTGAAGCTCTCGTATCCCATTGTACCGGAAGCACCGGTAAGGAATACGGTCTTTTTCTGTGCCATTTGAATTCCTCCAAAAAAAATATTTACAAATATAAACCTACACGGCTATGTTAACATAAATTAAAATATAAATCAACATATTTTTGTAATAATAATCAAGGTTTTGCGGAAATCAGTCGATGCCGAAGCTCTTTTTGAAGAGATTTTCTATTGTAAACATTTGCTCAATCTCTTTTTTATTGCTTTCGCTGAATTTTGAAGCATCCTTTGCTCTTGAGCTGTAACCGATATTCAGTCCGCAAAGACCGAGATGATATTTCGCGTTAACGGGATACAATTGACATTCCGCAAGCGAAGCAAAGGCAATGAAGGCTTGAATCTCCTTTGCTTTTTGGGGATGTGTTTTGTAATTTTTACAAAGCCACGAATACAGTTCCGGATGGAAGTTACCCATAACGCCGGAGAAGCCCGCACAACCTGCTTCGAGAGACTCAAGAAGCGTTGCGGAGTTGGCATTATATATTTTAAGCCCAAGTCCGTCAACAGCCGCAAGTTTTGCCTTGATTTCGTCAATGCGACAGCAGGTATCTTTTAAAAACCTCAGTCTGCCGTCAAGAGCACATTGTCTGAGCGTTTCGGGAGTCATCAACCGTTTATAAGGATAAGGACATTCGTAGATTCCGAGTCCGATTTCCGGAATTGAAGAAACGGCTTTTTCATAATTTCGAAGAAAAACATCATCATTCTCATCTTCATGCGCAAAACGGTTTGCAATGAAAACATAGGCATCTATTCCGGTATCTATAAAAGCGTTTGCTTCATATATTTGACGGTCAAGGTTATCGGCAGTATGTCCCGATGCGACAACGCTCATTCCTTTAGGAAGATTTTTCATAATGAATTTAAGCAATTCAAGCCTTTCTTCAAATGAAAGAAAGAAAATTTCGCTCGACTGACATATTGCGAAAATTCCGTCAACGCCCTTTTCGGAATACCAATTAAGCAATTCGAGAACAGCATTATAATCAATCCTGTTGTCTGATGTAAACGGGGTTATCATTGTCGGATATACGCCGTCGGGAATGTTTTTTACCATAAACAATACCTCACCAAAAAATAAATAGGCGGCTGATTCACCGCCTATAATTTTAATACCTTTGACTGTCTTTGTCAATGCCGTCAATTTAATTTTTTTCGCAAAATCAGTAAAACCGCTTTTTCGCGCCGAGAAACCTGCACCTGTGTCATGCCTAACGCCGCCGCCGTTGCCGATTGAGTCATTCCGTCATAATATCTCATTTCTATCATTTTTCTGTCACGCTCGTCAAGCGATTCCACAGCCTGTCTTAATGCAAGTAAATCCGACACCTCTTCCTCCAGCGACTGAACCGGAATATCCAACTGTTCTCCGTTTTCTTCGCCTACGGTCAAAGAAATGACAGGCATTGATGCATTTATCAACATTGCGGCCTCCGCCGTTTCGATCCCAAGACCTTCGGCAAGCTCGGTAACGGTAGGCTCTCTGCCGAGAGTCAAGGATATTTCCTCGCGCCGTTTCATTGCCGCACGGGAACGTTCTTTTAAAGCTCTGCCAACCTTTATACTACCCGAATCTCGAAAAATACGTTTTATTTCTCCGAGAATTACGGGAACCGCATAGGTTGAAAAGGAAAAACCTCTTGACGGATCGAAATTATCGGCGGCCTTAATAATTCCTACACATCCGGCTTGAAACAAATCCTCATATTCCGCTCCCCTGCCTTTGAAACGCTTTGCACATGCATGAACAAGTCCGAGGTTTTTTTCAACGAGTTCGTTTCTGAGATTTTTCTCCTCAACCATTGCCTCCACTTCGCCCCTCAATAAACTTTGTCAGAGTTACGGTCGTTCCGTTACCGACCTTTGAACGGACATTCAGTTTGTCGCAAAAGCTTTCCATAACCGCAAAGCCGAGCCCCGCGCGCTCTTCACCGAGCGTTGTATACAGCGGCTCCATAGCTTTTTTAATATCGGGTATTCCGCAACCGGTATCACGAATTTTTATTTTAATGCACGAATTTTCATAAATACCGCACCATATGTATATAGTTCCGACACGTTCCCTATATGCGTGAACTATACAATTTGTGACAGCCTCGCTGACCGCAGTTTTGATATCGGATATTTCTTCTAGATTCGGGTCAAGCTGTGAAACAAAAGCCGAAATCACGGCTCTTGCAAAGGCTTCGTTCACGGAACGGCTTTCAATTCTTAATCGCATTTCATTCATCGGTTTCATTTCCTCTACTCCTTTTGTTATCCTTTAGTTTGAGCTTAACCAATTTTTCGAGTCCCGCTAATTTCATCATAGAGTAAATTCTCCTCGACAAATTAACAACCTCTGTGTTTCCGCCGTAGCTTTGAACAATTCTGTATCTGCCGAGAACAAAGCCTATACCTGAGCTGTCCATAAACGTAACGTTTTCAAAATCGAGTCTGACGTTCGGAGCAAATCGGGATTGTATGGCTTCATCCGCTTCATACCTCATTGCCGCGGCATTGTGATGGTCAAGTTCACCGCTGATTGAAATCGTCAATCTCATTGGGGTTGAAGTTATTTTTACCGACATTATCGGTCACCTCCGTAAAATAAAAAATCCCTCACCGAAAAGGATAAGGGATTTGTTTCATGAATTTTGTCAAAAAACAGATTTAGATATAATTATTATAATTTTAATATTTTTTCTCGAAGTTCTCCTGCAAGATAGAACGAACCGCAAATTACCAAAGCATCATCATTGCCGATGTTTGAATATGCATATTCAAGGGCAATAAGCGGCATTGATTCGGTTATGCAATCGGAGCAGTATTTTTTTGCGAGATTCGACAGTGTTTCGGCATCAAGCGCTCTCGGAACGTCTGCTTTGGTTGCGATAAATTTATCGGCAAAGGGAGCAACAAGATGAAGATATGAATCAACATCCTTATCAGCCATAAGAGACGAAAGCATTATTATGCGCTTTTTGGAAAGATGTTTTTTTATGAATGCCGCAACAGCTTCGGCACAGCCCTCATTGTGTCCGCCGTCAAGCAGTATTATCGGCTCTTTTTTTATAAGTTCGAGCCTTGCGGGCATTACGGTATCACAAAGTCCCGCTGTTATTGCATCATCACTTATATCGACATCAAGAGCACGTATCGCCTCAATTGCGGTACAGGCATTGTAAACCATATGTTCGCCTGCAAGTTTCAGGTTAAAGTGCAAATTGCCGTATTCGGCACATATCCCGTTAAGATTTTCGGAAATTATCGAAATTTTTTCGGCATTAGGAACGGCTAAGGTGCATTCTTCCTTTTCACAAGCGGATTTTATCACCGAAAACGCCTTTTCGTCTTGAAACGGATATGAAACAACACGGGAGCCTTTTTTGATTATCCCGCTTTTTTCAAAAGCGATTTTTTCAATTGTATCGCCGAGTATCGCAACATGGTCAAGCGAAATGCTTGTTATAACGGCAAGACACGGAGCATCAATAATATTTGTTGAATCAAACCTGCCCCCCAAGCCTACCTCGAGCACGACATAATCGCATTCTTTCTTTTGAAAGCATAAAAAAGCGGCGGCGGTTATCGCCTCAAATTCCGTAGGCTGAATGCCTTTTGGTTTCAAACGGTTTTCAATTGCAATTTTAACTTCGGAAACACATTCGGCAAGAATTTCGGGTTCAATCATTTGACCGTTATACTGTATTCGTTCTCTGAAATCGGTCACATACGGCGAAATAAATAGTCCGGTATTGTATCCGGCTTTGCAAAGAATCGACGAAATACACGTTGATGTCGAGCCTTTTCCGTTGGTGCCCGCAATATGAACAAATTTTATCCCCTTTTGCGGATTTCCGAGAGCTTCGCAAAGTGATTTTATTCTTTCAAGTCCCGGATTTATTCCGAATTTTTCAAGCGAATGTATATATTCAATTGCTTCTTTACAATCCATTTTATCACCTGAATTTAAAGCCGCAACCAACGCATACAAGCCCGCCTTAAACGGCGTGTTTTCGGTGCTTTGCGGCTTAAAGTCGCTTGAAAGGCACAAAGCCTTCCTTCACGCCTTTGCACCGCAAATCCCTCGAAAACGCGCTCGTTTCAGGTCGCAGAATTTGTTTCGAGAGAAATGGGGCGAATGCAAGGCAAAAACGCAGCTAATCCTGTCGGATTGGCGAGTATTTTAACGCAGCAGTCGCTTCATTTATCCGAAACAAATCGGGTTTGTATGTATTGGCTACGGCTAACCGTGCCGCCGCAGAAAAACCGCAGCGGCAGATAATTATTAACCCAACTTTGCTATGCTCTCTTTAAGCATGGCAATTTTTTCTTCATATCTTGCTTTCTGCTCGCGCTGTGCCTCGACAACGGCGGCGGGAGCTTTTGAAACAAAGTTTTCATTGGAAAGCTTACCGTTTACAAAAGCAAGGTCCTTTTCAACAGCCGTAAGTTCCTTGTTAAGTCTTGCCTTTTCGGCTTCAAAATCAACAAGCTCGCCCATAGGAATATAAATCTTCGCATCGGCGGTAACTATGCAAACCGCACCGTCAAGCTCGAACGAGTCGGCTATTTCAACCTCGGAAGCGCTTGCAAGTCTCTGCATGAATACTGCGCCAACCTCAAATGCGGATTTATAAGCGGTCGCTATATAAACCTTTGCTTTCTTTGAGGGCGGAACGTTCATTTCTGCTCTGCGGTTACGAATGGCACGAACAGCGGTCATAATTCTTTCCATTTCCGTTTCCTCGGCATCAAAGCTGAGTGCGGGATCATATTCGGGCCAAGCGGAAATCATTATCGACTCACCAATATGAGGCAGAGTTTGCCAAATTTCTTCGGTGATGAACGGCATAAAGGGATGAAGCAATTTGAGAGTGTTGCTCATAACCCATACAAGAACCTGCTTTGCATCGTTCGCCGCCTTGCCGCCCTGCTGAAGTCTGATTTTCGCTATTTCTATATACCAGTCGCAGAAAACATCCCAAATGAAATCGTAAAGCTTCGCAACGGCCATACCGAGCTCGAATTTTTCGAGATTCTCGGTAACCTCTTTAACAAGGTCGTTGTAAAGGCTGATTACCCATTTATCCTCAAGAGCAAGCTTATCGGGAAGCTCGCACTTAATATCGTCGTCACCGATATTCATAAGGATAAATCTCGAAGCATTCCAAAGCTTATTTGCGAAGTTACGGCTTGCGCCGACCTTTTCGTCGGAAAATCTCATATCGTTTCCGGGGCTGTTGCCGGTTGCGAGAGTAAGTCTGAGCGCATCGGCGCCGTATTGGTCGATTATCTCGAGCGGGTCAATACCGTTGCCGAGTGATTTCGACATTTTTCTGCCGAGAGCATCTCTGACAAGGCCGTGTATAAGAACCGTATCAAACGGAACCTGACCCGTATATTCGAGTGCCGAGAATATCATTCTGCTTACCCAGAAGCCGATTATGTCATAGCCCGTAACAAGGGTGTTTGTCGGATAATAATGCTTAAGGTCGGTTGTATCTTCGGGCCAGCCGAGTGTTGAGAACGGCCAAAGAGCCGAGGAGAACCAAGTATCAAGAGTATCGCTGTCCTGCTCGACATTCTTACTGCCGCAAGCAGGGCAGCAATCTATGTCGGTCTTTGAAACGGTCGTTTTACCGCAGTCGGCGCAGTACCATGCGGGAATGCGGTGACCCCACCAAAGCTGACGGGAAATGCACCAATCGCGGGTATTTCTCATCCAGTTCATATAATTCTTTGTGAAGCGTTCGGGAACAAATACCGTTTCGCCCTTTTCAACTGCTTCGATTGCCGGCTTTGCAAGAGGCTCCATACGAACGAACCACTGCTTTGAAACCATAGGCTCAATGCTTGTGTGGCAACGGTAGCAGGTGCCGACCTCGTGCTTGAGAGGCTCGATATATTTGATATATCCACCTTCTTCAAGGTCCGCAAGAATTGCTTTGCGAGCTTCAAGGGTGGTCATACCCGCATATTTTCCGCAGTCAAGAACCTCGGGCTCGTCCGCCGCCGCTTTTCCGCTTGCGACAAGTTCGTCATATTCAGCCTTGTCAGCCGCGCCTGTCATGTGTCCGTCATAGGTGAAGGTGCGAACCATGGGAAGATTATGACGTCTGCCTACTTCAAAGTCGTTCGGGTCGTGTGCGGGAGTGATTTTAACAACGCCCGTTCCCTTAGTCATATCGGCGTGCTCGTCACAAACGATAGGAATTTCCTTGTTAAGCAAAGGAAGAATGACATGACAGCCGTGAAGATGAGCATAGCGTTCATCCTCGGCGTTTATCGCAACGGCTGTATCGCCGAGCATTGTTTCGGGTCTTGTGGTTGCAAGCTCAAGCTGTTCACCCGTTTCCTTAACGGTGTAAAGAAGATGCCAGAAGTTACCGTCCTTTTCTTCGTATTCAACCTCGGCGTCTGAGATAGAAGTGTTACAGCAGGGGCACCAGTTAACCATTCTGTTGCCTCTGTATATTAAGTCTTTTTCATAAAGGCGAACAAAGACCTCGCGAACAGCCTTGCTACAGCCCTCATCAAGAGTGAA
>CAYNUD010000089.1:0-7023 GCA_964400315.1 uncultured Clostridium sp.
GCATCCTTACGGGTGCTCGCCTGTGGTTTATTTAAGGCAATTTTTATCAAATGACGGGTTAAAAGCGTAAAAGTTTTTGGAATTTAATTTATCTGTTACAAGCCTTAAGCCCTCGCCGAAACGCTGGAAATGCACAATTTCTCTTGCTCTGAGGAATTTAATTGCATCCCGAACATCGGGGTCGTCAACAAGACGGAGTATATTATCATAAGTCTTTCTCGCTTTCTGCTCTGCTGCAAGGTCCTCGGTGAGGTCGCTTATCGTATCGCCGGTGCTTTGCAGATATGCTGCCGTGAAAGGTACTCCTGCCGCCGATGAGGGATAAACTCCGGTGGTGTGGTCAACAAAGTATGCATCAAACCCGGACTTCTTGATTTCATCCTCACTGAGATTTTTTGTCAGTTGATAAACTATCGCACCTATCATTTCAAGATGCCCGAGTTCTTCCGTGCCTATATCTGTTAACAGGCCTTTCAGCTCATCGAACGGCATTGAAAATCTTTGACTCAGATAACGCAAGGATGCTCCCAATTCGCCGTCGGGACCGCCGTATTGACTTATGATTATTTTCGCATAAAGCGGATTCGGGTTTTTGATTTTTACGGGATATTGTAATTTCTTTTCATAACTGAACATCAGCAGCCACACTCCTCATTCTCCCAAGGCCACGGGCCTTTGAGCCATTCGACGCCCTGTCCGTGTGAAACGGACAATGGGAAGAACTCTTCTTCAAATGCTTTTTTTATCGTGCGATATTTTATTGCCGTGCGGTTATATTGTTCCACCATGCGGACATCCCACGGATGAGTGTCTAAATACAGGTGCATTTCCCACAGGGCAAACTGTACGGCGCTCAGCTTTTTAAGCATGGTTTCACGCTTGTTCATTTGCAACACTTCCCTGCAAAAGGTTTGCTGAGCACGGTGAAAAGTGTTCCGCATTCGAGAGCCTTCATTTCGTCAAACATGGCAGTGTCCGTCTGCATCGGCACATAGAGCATTGCAACCGTGTAATCCGAGGGAAGGGGAGAAACAGCACCGATGCAAGACTCCGGCTTCATGCCTTGTCGCGACGGATAACGGTAACCGGCATAATCAGCCAAATAAATCATTCCTTTCGTTTTTGAGGTCGGTTATCCCGAATATCCTCTGATACATAATATGCTTTCAAGCTTTTTCTGACACTTCGAGTAGCCAATAGAGATGCTCTGTACCCATGTCACCGCTACAGCAGAGATATCTCTTCTTAATGAGGGAAGCGATAATTCTTGACTGCAATTCTTCAAAGCGATATAATATTCAAAAACCTGTCGTGCGTTAAGAGGTGTAGTTATGTTGTGGGATTCGGATTTATACTTAGAATTTGCGAATGAAAGAAACCAACCGTGCGTTGATTTATTGTCACGCCTGAACAGAGAGTTTGAGAGAATACTCGATTTGGGTTGCGGGCCCGGAAACAGCACAAAAAATCTTTTAGACAAATACGGTAAATCTACCGTAATCGGTTTTGATTCAAGTGTCGATATGCTGAAAAAGGCAAAATGTGACTATCCGAGCGTTGAATTCGTTAAAGGATGCGCACCAAAAGATTTTAACAAACTGACGGGAAAATTTGATTTGGTATTTTCAAATGCGTGTATACATTGGATAGAAAATCAAGAAGAATTGATTGAAGGTGTGTGTGAATTATTAAACGGTAACGGCGTATTTGCCGCGCAAATTCCGCTTACCGATGAATCGCATTTTTACAGGGTTTTACATAGACTTATCGAAGAAAAGTGGGATTGGCTCAGCTCAATTAATAGTTTTCATAATTTGAATCAAGAGGGGTATTACAATACTCTTTCGGGCAGATTCGGAAAAATAACAATGTGGAAAAGCGATTATTACCATATAGTCGACAGTAATGCGGTTATTGAATGGTATAAGGGAAGCGGTCTGAGACCGTATCTTGCTTTACTTAGCCGCAACCGACGCATCCAAACCCGATTTGTTTCGGATAAATGAAGCGACTGCGGCGTTAAAATACTCGCCAATCCGACAGGATTAGCTGCGTTTTTGCCTTGCATTCGCCCCATTTATCTCGAAACAAATTCTACGACCTGAAACGAGCGCGTTTTCGAGGGATTTGCGGTGCAAAGGCGTGAAGTAAGGCTTTGTGCCTTTCGAGCGACTTTAAGCCGCAAAGTACCGAAAACACGCCGTTTAAGGCGGGTTCGGATGCGTCGGTTGCGGCTAATGACAACGAGCAAGAAGAATTTTTGGAAGATTTACAGAAAAAGATAAATAATGAGTATCACGCGCTGTGTGACGGAAAGGTATTCTTAATCATGCCGAGGCTGTTTTTTATAGCCGAGAAGTAGGGTGCCATTGCCGAATGTTTTTTAAACCGAAATATATACCGAAAAAAGCACGCTTAGTCCATCCGACATAAGCGTGCTTTTTGTGGTGCGGGTAACAGGGGTCGAACCTGCACACCTTGCGGCGTAAGATCCTAAATCTTATGCGTCTGCCAATTCCGCCATACCCGCATGATTACTTGAAACAAATATTAACACAACCTTCGAGCATTGTCAAGAAAACAAAGCAAAATATTATTTTTGCCTTGAAAAAGAAATGCTATTGTGATAAACTGAATACGAAAACACACGGATGGGAGAGATGATATGCTGTCAAGAACACCGCCGATGGGCTTCAACACATGGAACACCTTCGGTGAAAATATTAATGAAACCGTCATTAAAGAGATTGCCGATGCTATGGTCGAAAAGGGACTTCCCGAAGCAGGATACAAATATCTTGTTATCGACGATTGCTGGAGTGAAAAACAGCGTGATCCCGAGAGCGGAAAAATCGTTCCCGATAAGAATAAATTTCCCAACGGAATGAAAGCTGTCAGCGATTATGTCCATTCAAAGGGTTTGAAATTCGGTATGTATTCTTGCGCGGGCACACGCACCTGCGCTGATTACCCCGGCAGCTTTGACCATGAATTTCTCGATGCCGAAACCTTTGCCGAATACGGCGCGGATTTTCTTAAATACGATTATTGTTATAAGCCCGAAACCGCAAACGGTCGTTTGCTTTACAGAAAAATGGGTATGGCTCTTAAAGCATGCGGAAGAGAGATACTCTTCTCAGCTTGCAATTGGGGCAGTGACGATGTTAATACCTGGATACGCTCGGCGGGTGCACATATGTATCGCTCAACGGGCGATATCAACGATTCTTTCCCCTCAATGAGAGATATATCCATGAGTCAGCTTGACAACCTTGCCTATTCCGCGCCCGGCTGTTTTAACGATATTGATATGCTCACTATAGGAATGTACGGTAAGGGTAATGTCGGTTCTTCGGGGTGCAATGACACCGATTACAAAACTCAATTTGCAATCTGGTGTATGTTCGGTGCACCGCTCATGCTCGGTGGCGATATCAGAACTCTCAGCGATGATATGCTTGCTCTTGTGAAGAATAAAGATCTTATCAGAATAAATCAAGATGAAGAGGCAAGACCTGCATTTTCGGCGGGAAGCTCAGATGTTGCAAAGGCGTTTGTAAAGCTGCTTTCAAATAATGAAATTGCCGTCCTTTTTGCAAATGTCGGTGAAAGTCCTGTCAATGTTCATTTTTATCTTGAGAATATAGGTATTCCCGCGGCATCCGGCTACGGTCTTGAAATGAAGGATGTGTTTACCGGAGAGAGTCTCGGCACTGTAAAGGAATTTATGAGCCGCAGAATTGCTCCTCACGACTGTGAATGCTACATTTGTAAGCTTGCAAAATAATTATGCTTTATTGTATATCGTGTGAAAAAGAACTTACCAATGATGATATCGGCTTTCACAAGAAAATGGTGAACCGAGGTGCGCAAGAATTTATGTGTATAGACTGCCTGTGCGACTATTTCGGATTGACACGGGAGAAAGCACATGAAATGATTGAAAATTTTAAGAAAATGGGCTGTACTCTTTTTTGAGTGTGAGCCTTGAAAGGTGATTTTATGTCAGTTTGTAAGGTTATATCTCACAGAGGCGCGAACAGGCGTGCACCTCAAAACACTCTTCCCGCATTTGAAAAATCTCTCAAAATCGGTGTTGACGGTTTTGAAACCGACGTACATATGTCGAGTGACGGAGTACCCGTGATTTGCCATAATTATACCATTGATGAAACCTCGAACGGTCAGGGCAAGATATCGCAGATGACCTTGGAGCAGCTTCGCAGCTACGACTTCGGCGCATATTATGCCGATGAATTTAAGGGAACCTTGCTTCCGACACTTGATGAATTTCTCACCCTGTGCGAGGGTGCGGATATTGAAATAATGAACATCGAGCTTAAAACGCCTCTCGACGGCGAAAAGAATTTGGTTGAAAAAACCATTACCGCCGTTAAAGAGCACGGTCTGTTTGACAAGCTTCTTATTTCGAGCTTCAGCCCCGAGTTGCTTGTTCAATGTAAGAAGGTTGATCCGAAATGCAAGACGGGCTACCTTTACAGCCCCGACAGAAAAATCGCATACGAAAAAATGATTTTTGGCTATCTTAAATTCGCCAAGGAGATAGGTGCGGATTATCTGCATCCTCATTACAGCATGGTAACAAAGCACTATGTTAAAAAGCTTCACGATAACGGTATAGGTGTCAATCCTTGGACAATAAACAAAGAAAGCATTGCAAAGAGAATGCTCGCCTGCGGCGTTGACGGTATTATTACCGACGTTCCCGATATGGTTAAAACACTTATCAAATAATTATTGTCTTTCGGCGTGCTTCGGTACGCCGAATTTTTTCGGAGTTTTGATATCTTATTGTTGAAAATTACGACACGGTGTGATATAATACAGTGGATTAAGGTGGTGCAGTATGGCAATTTATTATTCCGAGAGCCCGAAGAAAACCGAAATAATCGGTGCCGCACTTGCAAAAAACATTCCGTACGGCACGGTTATAGCCCTGTTCGGAGAACTCGGTGCGGGTAAAACGGCGTTTGTACGCGGATTTGCGAAGGGGATGGGGATTGATTCTCAGGTGTCGAGTCCGACCTTTGCTCTTGTAAATGAATACCGTTCGGACAAAAAAAGACTTTGCCATTTTGATATGTACCGCATTTCAAGTTGGGATGATTTGTATTCAACCGGATACTTTGATTATCTCGATGAGGGTGTAACGCTGATTATAGAATGGAGCGAAAACATTGAGGCTGTTCTGCCTGAAAACTGCATTCGGGTTACGATTAACAAGGTAGAGAATCCCGACGAACGTAAAATAGAAATAATCGGAGCTGAAATTCTTGAAAATATTAGCGATTGATTCCTCCGCCAAAGCGGCAAGCGTTGCGATAACAGATGGCGGCAGGCTGATAAGCGAATGCTATGTTAATGCCGCTTTAACTCACAGCCGAACGCTTATGCCCATGATTGATAACGCACTTAAGCAGGCTGATTTGAAATTCGGCGATATTGATGCTTTGGCAGTCAATGTCGGTCCCGGCTCTTTTACCGGAATAAGAATCGGAATAGCGGCCGCCAAGGGTCTTGCAATAAGTAGCGAAAAGTCATGCGCGGGCGTTTCGACCCTTCTTTCAACGGCTTTCAATTTCATTGATGATGAATGTATACTTTGCGTGGCAATGGATGCGCGTTGTAATCAAGTGTATACCGCAAGTTTTGAATGCGGCGGCGGAAAGATTTTGCGCCTTTGCGAGGACAAAGCTATTTCTGTTTCACAGCTCGAACGGGAACTTTCCTCATATGTCGATAAAAGAATCGTTCTTGCGGGCGACGGTGCAGAACTTTGCTTTAACGCTTTTTACGGAAAAATCGAAAATTTGCATCTTGCCGCAGAAAACAGAAGATATCAGCGAGCATTCGGCACGGCCGCTGCCGCTGAAAACAATAACGCTTTGTTCCGTCCCGCTTCGCAGATTGTCCCGATTTATCTGAGATTACCGCAAGCGGAGCGTGAGCTGAAGCTTAGAAAAGGAGAAAAAGTATGATAGCTTTAGGCAGTGACCATGCAGGTCTTGAACTCAAAAATTTCATCAAGCATCATCTTGACGAAAGAAAAATCGAGTATACGGATTACGGAACCTATACAGCCGAATCTGCGGATTATGCGGTTTATGCCGAGAAAGCGGCGAGAGCGGTTGCAAGCGGTGAATGTAAGCTCGGTTTGCTTTTCTGCGGAACGGGAGTGGGTATTTCCATGGCGGCTAACAAGGTTAAGGGTATCAGAGCGGCTTGCTGTTCGGATGCTTTTTCGGCAGAAATGACGAGACTACATAACGATGCAAACATTCTTTGTCTCGGCGGCAGAGTTGTAACACCCGAGAAAGCCGTAGAGCTTGTCGATTTATTTCTTGACACGCCTTTCAGCGGCGAAGAGCGTCATGCACGCAGAATAGCTCAAATTACGGAGCTTGAAAACAGGTTTTAATTTATAATAATATATCGGAGGTTTTCAAAATGGCAAAAGTAATGATTATGGATCATCCTCTTATTCAACATAAGCTGACGATCCTCAGAAACGAAAAGACGGGTTCCAAAGAATTCAGAGCACTTGTAAGCGAAATAGCAACGCTTATCTGCTATGAAGCTACCCGTGACCTTCCTCTCAAGGATACCGAAACCAAAACTCCTGTTGCGGTTGCAAACACAAAGGTTCTCGCCGGCAAAAAACTTGCCTTTGTTCCCATTCTCAGAGCCGGTCTCGGCATGGTTGACGGCGTTCTTGCACTTGTTCCCTCTGCGAGAGTCGGTCATATCGGACTTTACAGAGACCCCGATACCCTTATGCCCGTTGAGTATTACTGCAAGCTGCCTACCGATATTTCGGAAAGACAGGTACTGGTGCTCGACCCCATGCTTGCAACAGGCGGAAGCGCGGCGGCTGCCATTAATTTTATTAAGCAAAGAGGAGCAAAAAGAATTAAGCTTGTTTGCATAATCGCGGCACCGCAAGGAATTGAAGCTGTCAGAGAAGCTCATCCGGACGTTGATATTTTCTGCGGCTCCGTTGAC
>CAYNUD010000090.1:0-6921 GCA_964400315.1 uncultured Clostridium sp.
CTCAATCCCGTAAGCAAAATGCTTTGGGAGTGCATGCAAACGCCGAAAACTGTTGATGAGCTTGTTAAAACGGTCATTGACGAATACGGTATAGATGAAGAGTCGGCAAGAGAAGATATTGTCGATTTTATTGAAAGCCTTAAAAGCAGTAATCTTATCGAAGAATAAATGCAACAGCCCTCTCCGCTCAGAAACGGGAGGGCTGTATTAATATACGAAACGAAAAGAAATACCCGCACCGAGGTGCGGGTATCTATCAGGTTTCGTTGTAAGTGCGTGCTTTTTCGAACTCTTCTTCCATTTCGGCCGAGGGCTTTTTAGTGAGAAGTGAGAACACGATGATGAATATGCAGGAAACAAGGAATGCGGGAAGAAGCTCGTAAATTCCGAAAATTCCGCCGAGAGGCTTGAGAAGAAGCTTCCAGATGAATACCATTGCGCCGCCCGAAAGCATACCCGCTATGGCGCCCGCTCTGTTTGTTCTCTTCCAGAACAGTGAGAAAAGAATGATGGGACCGAAGGTTGCGCCGAAGCCGGACCATGCAAAGGAAACGACCTCGAAAATCACGCTGTTTTCATCCCAAGCAATAGCCATACCGGCGAGTGTGATAAGAACAAGAACAATTCTCGAAACGTGCATAACCTGCTTGTCGGTTGCATTCTTTTTAATGACGTTTCCGTACAGATTCTTTGAAAGAGCGGAGGCCGCAATAAGAAGATACGAATCCGAAGAACTTATGGTAGCGGCAAGAATACCTGCCATAACTACGCCAGCAAGGAGGGGATGGAAGAGTAACTTTGAGAGGTTTGCAAAAACATTTTCCGCACCGCCTTGAGTCGCGAGAGCGGAGTCGGTAGGAAGAATATATCTGCCGAGTACACCGATGAAAACAGCGGCGGTAAGGGAGATAAGAACCCAAACGGTGGCAATTCTGCGCGATCTCTTAAGTTCTGAGCTTTTGCGGATAGCCATGAAGCGAAGAAGAACCTGCGGAACTCCGAAATAGCCGAGGCCCCAAGATGCGGTCGAGAGAATGGTGAGCAAGCCGTATTCCGCGGCTTCACCGAAAAGGGGAGAGCCGTTTGCCGCTTGCTGAACTCCGTCGGCATTAACAACGGGCGTTGCTATTGAGGTCAGTGAGAAATAACCGGGAATCGCTCTTGCGTTTTCAATAACATTTGAAATACCTCCGGCATGGACAATGCCGCAGACAAAAACGCCGATAAGAGCGCAAATCATGACAATGGCCTGCATGAAATCGGAAGCACTTTCCGCAAGGAAACCGCCGAGGATTGTGTAAAGAAGAACGAAAGCGGCTCCGACTATCATCATGCTGTGATACGAATAGCCGAACAGACCGGAGAACAGTTTACCGCAAGTGACAAAGCAGCTTGCCGCATAAATTGTGAAGAAGATAATGATGAAAATTGCCGAAATGGAAAGAATGATTTTTTTCTTTTCATGATAACGGTTGCTCAAAAAGTCGGGTACGGTTATAGCGTTGCCGGAAACAATGGAGTAGGAACGCAGTCTCTTTGAAACTATCAGCCAGTTGACATATGTACCGACCGCAAGACCTATAGCAGTCCATGCGGCGTCGGCAATGCCGCACCAATATGCGACACCGGGCAGACCCATAAGGAGCCAGCCGCTCATATCGGAGGCTTCAGCGCTCATTGCCGCAACCCATGGGCCGAGAGAACGTCCGCCGAGGAAATAGTTGTCGGAATTTGCTTGTGATCTCTTGGCAAAAAATAAGCCGATGCCGATGACTATCAGCATATATCCCGCCATTGCGATGAGCAGTTGGAGCTTGTCGCTCATGTTACATCTCCCTTTCGTAAGTGAGTTAAAAAATTATTCATAATTATATCACATATTGCAAGCAAATACAAGAAAAAATGCAAAAAAGTTTCATAAATGCGAAATTAAATTTGTCAAAAGCCTAACTTCGTTGACTTTGCGGCAGTTTTGTGATAAAATTAAATAAAATCTAACGAATTTATGCATTTACTCGGATTTTTACAATAAAATAGAACAGTCGGCACACCTTATTAAAAGGAGAAATGGATTTGAATATTAAAACATCGGAGCTGTTTGACCTGACTCATACCGCGGCAGGAGAATATCTTACAAATTTCGAATATCCTTGGGAGGCTCTCGGCGGTATTAAAGATCTGATAAAAGAACTCGGCAAAAACCTAAACATGAACGAATATAACGAAATTGACGAGAATGTTTGGGTACACAAAACCGCACGCATTGCTGATTCTGCATTTATAGGAGCTCCATGCATAATCGGGGCCGATACCGAGGTGCGCCAATGTGCATTCATTAGAGGCTCGGCTCTAATAGGAAGCAGATGCGTTATAGGTAATTCCGTGGAAGTTAAAAATGCCATTATTTTTGATAGCGTACAGGTGCCGCATTTCAACTATGTCGGAGACAGTATTCTCGGTTACCGTTCACATATGGGCGCAGGCTCGGTAACCTCCAACGTCAAATCGGATAAAACACTTGTCTGTGTTAAAAACGGCGATGAAATAATCGAAACCGGCTTAAAAAAATTCGGAGCAATGCTTGGCGATTTTGTCGAAGTCGGATGTAATTCCGTACTCAATCCCGGTACGGTAATCGGCAGGAATACCAATATTTATCCGCTTTCATGCGTCAGAGGGGTTGTCGCGGCGGACAGCATTTTCAAAACGGGCGGAGTTACCGTCAAGAAGCATTGATTTATCACGAACAATACAGAAAAGAGGCTTACTATGGGCAGATATTTCGGCACCGACGGCTTCCGAGGCGAAGCAAATGAGAATCTTACAGCAGATGAAGCGTACAAGGTCGGCAGATTTTTGGGCTGGTATTTCGGCGAGTTAAAAAGAAGAGACGGTGTTGAGGAAAGTGCAAAAATCGTTATAGGAAAAGATACAAGACGTTCAAGCTATATGTTTGAATATGCGCTTGTTGCCGGACTTACAGCATCCGGTGCGGATGCCTATTTGCTTCACGTTACAACCACTCCGTCGGTTGCATATGTTACACGGCTTGACGGTTTTGATTGTGGCATTATGATTTCCGCAAGTCATAATCCGTATTATGATAACGGAATCAAGCTCATCAACAAAGACGGTGAGAAGCTTGATGAAGCAACGATTTCTTATGTTGAGGATTATTTGGACGGTAATCTCGAAATCTTCGGCGAAAAAATGTCGGAAATACCTTTTGCAAAGAAAAATTCTATCGGTAGAACCGTTGACTATGTTTCCGGAAGAAACAGATATATCGGATATTTGATTTCTCTCGGCATGTATTCGTTTAAGGGTATTAAGGTCGGACTTGACTGTGCTAACGGCAGTTCATGGAATATTGCCAAATCCGTATTTGATGCTCTCGGTGCAACCACATATGTTATAAATGCCGAGCCTACGGGCTTTAATATCAATGAGGATGCAGGCTCAACGCACATAGACGGGCTTCGTCGGCTTGTTGTCGAAAAAGGACTTGATGTCGGCTTTGCATATGACGGAGATGCCGACCGTTGCCTTTGCGTAGACGAAAAGGGTAATGTCATAACAGGGGACCATATTCTTTATATTTGCGGCCGATATATGAAAGAAAACGGTACCCTCAACAACAACACCGTTGTTACGACCGTTATGTCTAATCTGGGACTTTACAAGGCTTTTGAAAGTCTCGGTATTGATTATGCGAAAACCGCCGTCGGCGACAAGTATGTTTATGAGTATATGATGAAAAATCATAACCGTCTCGGCGGCGAGCAGTCGGGCCATATTATATTTTCTAAGTACGCTTCAACAGGCGACGGCATTCTCACAAGCCTCAAAGTCATGGAGGTAATCATGGCAAAGAAGCAACCGCTCAGCAAGCTTGCCGAGCCGCTTGTGATTTATCCGCAGGTGCTTGAAAATGTTAAGGTTAAGGATAAAGCGGCGGCTCAAGCCGATGAGGACGTACGAAAGGCGGTCGACGATGCGGAGAAGGCTCTCGGCGATTCCGGTAGGATACTTGTCCGTGAATCGGGAACCGAACCGCTTGTTCGTGTTATGGTTGAAGCGAAAACAAACGAAATATGTCAAAAATATGTTGACAGTGTGGTAAATGTCATTCTCGGTAAGGGTTACGGCATATAAAAGTATATATAAAAAACAACGCCTCTGTAGCGGTGATGCTGCGGAGGCGTTTCCCATTGTAATCACCCCCCGGCAATGCTGGGGGGTACGGAAAAAGCTTTAGCGATGCATATACAAGAAAAACTCCTTTTGATAGAATAGAAGTGCGGCTACCAACTGCACAAAACAATCAAAAGGAGGACATTCAAATGAATGACAATAATAGTTTAGCACATACAAAATGGAATTGCAAATATCATATAGTATTTGCGCCAAAACATAGAAGAAAGATATTTTACGGAGAACATAGAGAGGAAATAGGAAAAATATTAAGGCAATTGTCATATAAATGACACATGGATATATGTAATGTTGCAAAAATCGCTTAAAAATCGATGAAATTTCTACACTATTAACGAAAAAATGAAAGTTTATACATTTCTTATTGCATTTTTTTCGATGTTGATATAGAATATTATCGTTGCAAAAAAATTGCGACAAAACCAGTCAAATAAGCAGAGTTTTTTCTGCATTTGCGCCGTGCTTCAAGCGGCAATAAAAGGAGTGGCAAACTTGAATAATTATGTTAAGAGCGTTATTGACGCAACAGCAAAGAAAAATGCGGGCGAACCCGAATTTGTTCAAACCGTGACCGAGGTTCTCGAATCTCTTGCACCGGTCATCGATATGCACCCCGAATACGAAAAGTGTTCTCTTCTCGAAAGAATGGTTGAACCCGAAAGACAGATTTCGTTCAGAGTTACGTGGGTTGACGATAACAACGTTGTTCGTGTTAACAGAGGCTACCGTGTGCAGTTTAACGGAGCCATCGGCCCCTACAAAGGCGGACTTCGCTTTCATCCCTCGGTTTATATCGGCATAATGAAATTCCTTGCTTTTGAGCAGACCTTCAAAAACAGCCTTACGGGTCTTCCCATCGGCGGCGCAAAAGGCGGTTCCGATTTCGATCCCAGAGGCAAAAGCGATGCCGAAATACTTCGCTTCTGCCAGGCGTTCATGACCGAGCTTTACAGACACATCGGCCCCGATGTTGACGTTCCCGCAGGTGACATCGGTGTCGGCGGCAGAGAAATCGGCTATCTTTACGGTCAATACAGACGCATCAAAGGTGCGTTTGAAAACGGAGTTCTTACCGGCAAGGGCATTCCTTACGGCGGCTCACTCATCAGACCCGAAGCAACGGGCTACGGCGCAACATATTATGCCGTTGAAATGTTTAAGCATTTCGGCGAAGAAATCAAGGGAAAAACCTTTGCTGTTTCGGGCTTCGGCAATGTTGCATGGGGCGCAGTAAAGAAAATTTCAGAACTCGGCGGCAAGGTCGTAACGATTTCCGGCCCCGACGGCTATGTTTATGACCCCGACGGAATCGGCACGGATGAAAAAATCGATTATATGCTTGAAATGAGAGCGTCTGGCAGAGACAAAGTTCAGGATTATGCGGATAAATTCGGCTGCGAATTCCATGCGGGCGAAAAGCCCTGGGGCGTTAAGGTCGATGTTGCAATGCCTTGCGCAACTCAAAACGAAATCGACATGGTTCAGGCCGAAAAGCTTGTTGCAAACGAAGTTTCTTATTATATCGAGGTTGCCAATATGCCCACCACCAATGACGCCTTGGCTTATCTTAAGGCTCATTGCAAGGCGGTTGCTCCCTCAAAAGCGGTTAATGCGGGCGGAGTTGCGGTTTCGGCTCTGGAAATGAGCCAAAACTCAATGAGATACAGCTGGACCGCTCAGGAGGTTGACGGAAAACTCAAGCAGATAATGAAAAACATTCACGACAATTCCGCTGCGGCAGCGGAAAAATACGGCTTGGGTTATGACCTTGTTGCGGGTGCAAACATTGCCGGCTTTGTTAAGGTTGCCGATGCCATGATGGCACAGGGTCTTATCTGATTCCATAATAAAAAACACGGGCTTGTAAGGGGTTTCCCGAACAAGCCCGATTTTTTAATTATGCAAGTTTTGTAAGAGTTTCCATTACATAATTTCCGAATTCTTCACAGGTACAGCCGTCGGCTCTGCCGGTAATGTGAATTTTCTTTTCTTCATACATACAAATGTCAAGAGCTCTTTCAAGTCTGTCCGCTTCGGACTGCTTGCCGATGTGTGAGAGAAGCATTACGGCGGCCCTAAGCATTGAGCAGGGATCCGCATACTGACCTCTGCCTTCACGGATCATTCTCGGTGCGGAACCGTGAATTGCTTCGAACATAGCATATTTTTTGCCTATGTTTGCACTGCCCGCAGTACCTACGCCGCCTTGGAATTCGGCAGCTTCATCCGTGATGATGTCACCGTAAAGATTGGGAAGAACAAACACCTTGAAATCTTTGCGTCTCTTGGGGTCGATAAGTTTTGCGGTGGTTATGTCGATATACCATTCATCCGTTGTTATTTCGGGATAATTCTTGCCGACTTCTTTGCAGAGATTAAGAAATTTACCGTCGGTGGTTTTAATTACGTTTGCCTTTTGAATTATGGAAACTCTGTCCTTGTGATTTCTTCTTGCGTAATCATAAGCAAGCTTTGCGATTCTTTTCGAGCCTTCGGTAGTGGTGACAACGAAATCCATCGCAAGATCGTCTGTAACATTGACACCTTTGGAGCCTACCGCGTAAGCGCCCTCGGTGTTTTCGCGGAAGAACGTCCAATCAATGCCTTCTTCGGGCACTTTAACGGGACGCAGATTGCAGAAAAGATCAAGAGCCTTTCTCATTGCAACATTTGCGCTCTCAATGTTCGGCCACGGATCGCCTGCCT
>CAYNUD010000091.1:0-6866 GCA_964400315.1 uncultured Clostridium sp.
TAGTCAAAAACTGTTCGGGAAGCTCCTCGGGCTTTTCGAGATAGTAGAAGTAGAGACGTTGTATCATATCAATCGCCTTTTTTTCTTCACTCTTACAAGCGGGGTTTGTATACACCTTTTCAAACATAAAAGAATGAAGCTCGTCAAACACCTGAGCAATTCCTTTTTCGAGGACTATATCATCAACGCTGTTTTCTATGCAACTCAGCACAAGAGTATTTATTCTTGCACTTTTAGAATGACCGAGTTCATTGCGTATGGCAAGAGGAATATCCTCCTCACACATTATCCCCGCAATCGTGGCGTCATCTATATCGTGATTAATATAAGCGATTCTGTCGGCAATACGAACAACACGCCCCTCAAGAGTTGCCGCCTGTTCACCGTTTGTGTGACGTTCTATACCGTTGCGCACCTCGAAGGTCAGATTCAGTCCTCTGCCGTCTTTCTCTATCTTGTCAACGACTCGAAGGCTTTGCTGATAATGCCTGAATCCGTCGGGACAGACAGCGTTAAGCGCTCTTTCTCCCGCATGACCGAACGGAGTATGTCCGAGATCATGCCCGAGAGCTATCGCTTCGGTAAGATCGCCGTTGAGAAGCAATGCGCCCGAAACAGTCCTTGCTATCTGTGCAACCTCAAGGGTATGGGTAAGACGGGTTCTGTAATAGTCTCCCTCGGGCGACAAAAAAACCTGCGTTTTATGTTTAAGCCGCCTGAACGAACTGCAATGAATTATTCTGTCGCGGTCACGCTGAAAAGCCGTACGCACGGAACATTCTTCCTCGGGGACGAGTCTTCCTTTGCTTTCTGCGGCAAAAGCCGCTCTCGGAGAAAGAATAACCTTCTCTCTTGCGCAGGCATTTTCTCTTATAGTGTCCATTTCGTATCACCCCTCTACAGATAGAATACAAGCCGATTTCGTCGAATCCTCTTGTTTAAATGTTAACATTTTGTAAACAACGCCGCCATACCATCAGTACAGCGGCAGAAAATCATATTTCATCAAGCTGTGCAAGCCACGCTGCCGCACTCGCATCGCTCGGCATTCTCCAATCGCCTCGCGGAGAAAGTGCTATCGAGCCGACCTTTACGCCGTCGGGAACGCAGTTACGCTTGAATTGTTGTGAGAAAAAGCGTTTTGAGAATATTATCAGCCACTTTTTCACCGTTTCCTTATCAAAATCATCTTTGAATGCTTTGCAAGCAAGGAAATACAGCTTTGACGGTGAAAATCCGTAGCGGAGCATATGGTAAAGGAAAAAGTCGTGAAGCGCGTACGGACCTACTATACTCTCTGTTTGCTGTGATATTTTTCCGTTTGCATCGGGAGGCAACAGTTCCGGACTTATCGGGGTATCGGCAATATCTTTTAAGGCATCGGCACTTTCGGAAAAACTCTCCGATTCCGCAAGGGTTTCAACCATCCAGCGAATCAGCGTTTTCGGAACCGAGGCATTCACACCGTACATACTCATATGGTCTCCGTTATACGTACACCATCCGAGAGCCGTTTCGCTCAAATCGCCCGTACCGATTACTATTCCGCCCACCTTCCCCGCAACATCCATAAGCACTTGAGTGCGCTCTCTCGCCTGCGCGTTTTCAAAGGTAAGGTCATATTCGTCGGAGCTTTGACCGATATCCGCAAAATGCTTTAAACACGCTTCCTTTATGCTGATTTCTTTCACCGTAACTCCGAGAGATTTCATCAGCGACAAAGCGTTATTATAGGTTCTATCGGTCGTGCCGAAGCACGGCATCGTAATTCCGACAACATCATCGGCAGGTCTGCCAAGCTCCTTTACCGCCTGCACGCTGACGAGCAGTGCAAGGGTTGAATCAAGTCCGCCGGATATTCCCACCACGGGACGGCAGCCTGTTTTCATAAGACGTTTTTTCAATCCTGCCGTCTGCATTTCAAATATTTGAAGGCATCTTTCGGTACGTTGCTTTTTTGTATCCGGAACAAACGGGAGCTTATCGACAGAAGCATATGAGCCGTCGGCCTCCGATTTTTTCGTGCTTGCGGTAATTTCGGGAATATCTGCGCCGTACAGAGCGGCGCAATCCGAAAACGTATTTTTCTTAACTCTGTCGCCGCGAATACGCTCAATATCAACATCCGCAATTATCATATAATCGCTTGTAAGCAATTTATTCTGTTCGGCGGAAAGCTTACCGTTTTCGGCAATAAGCGAATGCCCCGAAAAAACAAGGTCTGCGGTGGATTCAAGACAACCGGCAGAGCAAAAAGCGTAGGCGCACACGCTTGAAGCAGACTGACTCAAAACAAGATTCTTACGGTATTCACGCTTTGCAATGACCTCGTTGCTCGCCGAAAGATTTGCTATTACCTCCGCTCCCGCAAGACAAAGCCGTGTGCTCGGCGGAAGCGGCGCCCACAAATCCTCGCATATCTCGAATCCCGTTTTCACTCCACCTATATCGAACACTGCACTTCCGATAGGAACGGTGTATTCTTCGCCGTCTATTCCGAGCTTACTCAATTGAACGCTCACAGGCGCTTCATTTGCGGATGCAAACCATCTTTTTTCATAAAATTCACCGTAGTTCGGTATAAAAGTTTTCGGAACGATTCCGACTATTCTTCCTTGCGAAAACACCACGGCGCAGTTATACAAAGCGTTATTAAGCGCTATCGGAGCGCCCACGGCAAAGGTCAAAGCCGTACGTTTACTTTCAGCCGCAAGGGTGCCCAATGAAGCGGTTACCTCATCAATCAAGGCTCGCTGAAAGAACAGGTCGGCACAGGTATATCCCGTCAAGCCGAGTTCGGGAAAAACAAGCAAGTCTGTCTTTTCTTTATCAGCTTTTCGGATATATTCGATTATTCTCTCCGTGTTTCTCCTGACATCCGCCACCTCAACATCGGGAACGGCACAGGCAATTCTAAAACAGTCAAACATTATTTAACCTCTTTCATTAAGGCTGAACGGGAATGGGGTGGCTCTCATTTGAAGATTCTATCGTAATGAAATTATTTCTTGCCGCATAAGCCCACTTCATTCCGAATATTTTGCACGCCGCATCAACGGGCATATAGAGCTGTTCGGCATTACCCCTGAAAACGGCGTTGCCCATTTCGACTTCGCCTTTATTTGTTTTTGCGACACTGCTTCCCTCGGTAAACACAGCGCTCTTACCGTATGCGGAAAGCTCAACCTTACCCTTTTCTCTCTTGACCTCTCCGCCGATAAAAGAAATAAGCGTTGCAAAAGCGACATACCAAACACCGTTTTCGCATACAGGGGGAACGGGAGAAGCACACAAACCGAGATCAACACCCTTATAGAACATTCTCGTTCTGCCGGGCCCGAAGATAGGAGCGACACGGTAAGGTCTTATCTCGTCTTTTTCCTTGTCTATACGGCATTCGTCAACCACTCTGCCATCGTTAAGTTCGGAGATAAAAGTCGCCTTATCGCCGTCAATTTCAATAAGCGCATACATGGCGTTGGGCTCCTCCTGCGGATAAAACGAACAATGCCATATCTTATCGCAGGTCTTTGTGCCGGGAGGATTCATATGTCCGTTTCCGAGCTCATAATGAACGGTTCCCTGTGAGGGACGGTCGAAAATCTCTTCGTTACGAATGGGATAGCTTCTCGAAAAATTATGCTCATGGCCCGAGAAAAGTACATCAAGCTTTTCCATGCATTCGCGCATCATCGGATAAGCATCGTCATTGGAAAGGTTGGGTCCGCTGTAGTATATCGGAAAATGATATGCTCCGAATTTCCACGTTTTATCCGAAGCATCCAAATCCTTGACCGCCCACTCATTGACAAGCTCGGGTTCATTGACACCGAAAACCATAAAATGAGCATTGCCGTAATCAAACGAATAGTTTTCCGGTCTCCAGCCCTCCGGACCGTTGAGCGGATAAGAATGCGCAAGCTCGGCGTTGAAAAACTCCGCAGGTTCGGCGTAATATCTGTCAACCTCTCTCGGAAAATACTCTCTGAAGCCTCTGTTATCGTGATTTCCGCAACACATCATATACGGAATATGCTCCATCACGCCCTTCATTCCCTCGTACATGGCATTCCACTGAATTTCATGTTGACCGCAGTTTGTGTTATCACCCGCGGTAAGAATGAATTTGACATCGGGATGCTTTTTCAAAACGTCTTTCAAGAATTTATTTAACGCCGAATAATCGGGGTTATAGTGATCGTTATCCTTTTGATGGTCGGAAATTGCAATAAATTTAAATCGGGTCAGATTTTCTTCTTCGGTATCGAAATAATATTCCTCGCTCCTGTTTTCGGTACTGCCGCAGGTGTAATAATAGCGTGTGCCGGGCTTTAGGCCCTCGAGCTTTGCCCAAAACAGGCGACTTTCGGACACGTCACTTTTGAAGACTTCCGTAATTGCATCCGCCCTGTGCTTCTCTCCGCCTTTTTCGTAAAATTCGGCATATCCGTCGCCGACCTCAAGGCTTGAGCGCCAGCTTACCGTCATTGAGGTTTTTGCATCTCCCGATATACTAACCATAATATGGTCGGGCTTCTCCGTTGCAAATCTGTAATTAGGCTGTCTATCCATTATATTTTACCTCACATTATCTTAAATAATCTTGCTCCGTGCGGATTTACGCTTGCCGTCAGCATTTGAGCATCAAGGGGATATTCCTCGTGTGCCCAAAGGTCTCTCACCTTATATTCTTGACCGTCCATAACAATATCGGTAATATCAAAAACAATTTCTCTTTCTTTGTCATCGGTGTTGAAAAATGCGACATACTTGCATTTTTCGCCCTTTGCACACCAGATTATTTCACCCTTACCGCCGATTTCGTTTCGATAGTGTTGGCGTGCCGAACGAGAATTTTTCAGCATATCTATCAGTTCTGCGTTAGTAAGAAGCGAAAGGGTAAATTCGTCGTTTTGCCGCATTTCTCCGCCTATCATCAGCGGTGAACGGAAGATGCTCCAAAGAGTGAGCATAGTTATCTGTTCATCATGCGTAAACCGTGTGAAGCGTTCGGTATTCCAACGGCTCGATGCTATCGCAAGCTTTCCGACAGGCAACATATCGCAGTCCGGATAAGCTCCCGTTTGGACGTAATCCTGCCATGCCACGCAACGGTCAAACATATCGTGAAGCCTGTCCCAACTGTCCCAAAAATCGCCCGTCATACGCCACATATTTGCATTTGCGGCAAGATGCTCATGCTCCCAAACGGGGGCGGGACCGGGAGAAAGGCTCAAAACCATAGGTCTGCCGCAACGGTCGATAGCCTTCCTAAGCATTTCTATTTCACGTCTTGCGGAATACGGGTCATCTTTTTTGAATTCCGTATTCCCTATATCATCGCATTTTACGAAATCAACATCCCATGAAGCGTACAGCTCAAAAAGCGAATCATAATATTCCTGCGCTCCCCTTTTTCCTGCATCAACGCCGTACATATCGGTATTCCACGGACAAACCGAAAACTGCAGGGCTATATCCCTCGCGGTAACTCCGTCACACTTTATCCGTGTGTTTGAATGCACCGCCTGTCTCGGGATTCCGCGCATTATGTGAATGCCGAATTTTAATCCGAGTGCGTGTATTCTATCGGCTATCGGCTTGAAGCCCTTACCGCCCGCAGAGGATGGGAAACGTTCGGGAGCGGGAATAAGCCGAGAATATTCGTCCATATACAGCGGAGCAAAATTATGATAATCAAAGCTGTCGGCTGTAGGCTCCGACCACTGAATATCGCAAACAACGTACTCCCAACCGTATTCTTTAAGATACTTTGCCATATATTCCGCATTTCCTAGAAGCTGCTCTTCATTGACAGAGGTGCCGTAGCAGTCCCAACTGTTCCAGCCCATCGGCGGCGTAGGAGCAAATTTTTTATGCATTTTTATCTTCCTTTCGGTAAATCCGTATGCGAAAATCCGCTTGCGTAGTCAAGCTGTCCGCACGTTCAAGCTTTTCCTGATCGGTTTTGCCCGTTTTATAATAATACGGTGTCATCTTAAAAAGGGCCTGCACCGCGGCGTTATCTTTCATGAAAATCTTTTCGGAAAGCCTGCATTCCTCGATAAATTCAAAGCCGACAATATTCGCCGCCGGCACCTCGTTCTTATACGGCTTATCGTAAACATATTCTTTCAAAGAAAAAAGGTGCATTTCATCCGGAATTATCCTCAGCATAATACCGCCCTTTTTCAGTACCCGACGGAATTCATCATCCGCTTCCGGCGAAAAGATATTCAGAACACCGTCACAGCTTTCGTCGGCAACAGGGAGCGAAAAGACCCCCGCAACCGCTGTTTTTACATCGAGTTTCCTTTTTGAGAGATATTCGAGCGCATCCTTTGATATGTCAACAGCCATTATTTCGGCACAAGGCATCGCCGCCTTTACTCCTGCTGTATAATATCCCTCGCCGCAACCCGCATCAAGTATCACCGCATTTTCTGGCAAATACCTTTTACACAGCGAACACAGCCCGTCAAGCAAAAAGGAATAATATCCCGCATCGAGAAAATCCCGTCTTGCTCTGACCATTACGCGGTCATCCCCGTGCCGTTTTGCGCCGGAGCTTTGCGACATAAGCAGATTGACATATCCGAATTTTGATTTATCAAAGCAATGATTTTTGCCGCAGCGAAGAACTTTTCCGCTATCGGTCAAAGCGTTACCGCAAACGGGACAAACAAAGCCCGACATGGCGTACCTCCTGTGCTTTATCACTGTCTCTTAACCCGAAAGGCTGCATCATTCGACACCCCGCCGAGGAGCCCCTGATGCAGCCTTGATTTTTTATTCTTCGGCCTTCTTGAAGCCGTATTTGACAAGTATATTGTTGATTCTGTCCTTGGGGTCGAGAAGTCCGCTGA
>CAYNUD010000092.1:0-6854 GCA_964400315.1 uncultured Clostridium sp.
TGAAAAAATCAGCAACGGCAGTGAGGAAATACCCGATGCAATAAGGCAGGGACACATTGCCTATGTCATAAACACAAAGGATATCGGTGCTTCCACGCAGGAGAGCGACGGTCACAAGATACGCCGCTGTGCAACCGAAAACAACGTTACCATGTTTACCTCTCTTGACACAGTGAGAGTTCTTCTTGATGTTCTTGAAGAAACCACGCTTACGATTTCAACAATAGATTCTTAAAAGAGGTCATCAAATGAAGCAAGGTATTTTTGAAATTTCGGAAAACCTCCGACTTACCGAAAACGTATACCGCATGCGGCTTTCGGGCGATGCAAGCGCCGTTACCGCCTGCGGACAGTTCATCAACATAAAACTCTACGGGATGTATCTTCGCCGTCCGATATCCGTATACGACAGCGGCAAGGATTTTGTTACTGTAATCTATAAGGTCGTGGGAAAAGGAACAGAGCAGATGTCGCAAATGCAAGTCGGCGAAAAGCTCGATGTTCTAACCGGTCTCGGAAACGGCTATGATCTTTCGCTTTCCGGAGAAAAGCCGTTGCTTCTCGGCGGCGGCGTTGGCGTTCCCCCTCTTTATATGCTTGCAAAAGAGCTTAGAAAGCAAGGAAAAGCGGTCAGCGTAATTCTCGGATTCAACACTGCCGACGAGGTTTTCTGTGAGGAAGATTTTAAAGTTCTCGGATGTAACGTTACCGTCACCACGGCAGACGGCAGCTACGGTGAAAAGGGCTTTGTTACCGATGCTCTTCCCGACGGATATTCATATTTCTACACCTGCGGACCCGAGCCCATGCTCAAAGCCGTATATAACGCTTCGAAAACAAGCGGACAAATGAGCTTTGAAGAAAGAATGGGCTGCGGATTCGGTGCTTGCATGGGTTGCTCATGCAAAACAATAGCGGGATATAAGCGTATCTGCAAAGACGGTCCCGTGATGAAAAAGGAGGAAATTCTGTGGGAAGACTAAGCGTCAATCTTTGCGGAATCGAGCTTGACAACCCCGTTATCCCGGCTTCGGGCACTTTCGGCTTCGGATATGAATTTGCGGAGCTTTACGACATAAACATACTCGGTACATTTTCTTTCAAGGGCACAACAAAAGATGCGCGTTTTGGCAATCCCACTCCCCGAATTGCCGAATGCACCGCAGGCATGATTAACGCCGTAGGACTGCAAAATCCCGGTGTCGATAAGGTTATTTCCGAGGAATTGCCTAAGCTTAAAAAGTGCTTCGGCAAGAAAGTAATGGCAAACGTCAGCGGCTTTTCCGTTGAGGATTACGCCTACACCTGTGAAAAACTCGACAAAGAGCCGCAGGTCGGCTGGCTCGAAGTCAATGTAAGCTGTCCGAACGTTCACGGCGGCGGAATGAGCTTCGGTACCGATCCCTCTGCCGCCGCACAGGTGGTTGAAGCGGTCAAAAAGGTTGCCGAAAAACCCGTTATCGTCAAGCTTTCTCCCAACGTGACGGATATAGTTTCAATTGCAAAGGCGTGTGAAAACTCCGGAGCGGACGGCATAAGTCTCATAAATACGCTTCTCGGAATGAGAATCGACCTTAAAACAAAAAAGCCGATTATTGCCAACAAAATGGGCGGCTTCTCGGGTCCTGCAATATTCCCCGTTGCGGTAAGAATGGTGTATCAAGTTGCGAACGCGGTAAAAATCCCCGTTGTCGGCATGGGCGGTGTTTCTTCGGCCGAGGACGTTATCGAAATGATGCTTGCGGGCGCAACGGCGGTCGAAGTCGGTGCGGCAAATTTAATAAACCCCTATGTTTGCCGTGATATAATCAAACAACTTCCCGAGGTAATGGACAAATACAATATTAACAATCTTAATGATATAATAGGAGGCGCATTCAATGGGTAAGGATGTAATTATAGCTTGCGATTTTGCAAGCAAAGAAAAAACTCTCGAATTTCTCGACCTGTTTAAGGGCAAAAAACCGTTCGTAAAAATCGGCATGGAGCTGTTCTATGCCGAGGGACCTTCGATAATCAAGGATATAAAAAGCAGAGGTCATAAAATTTTTCTTGACTTAAAACTCCATGATATCCCAAATACAGTCAAAAAGGCAATGACCGTTCTTTCGGGACTCGATGTTGATATTTGTAATCTTCATGCAAGCGGCACTTCCGCAATGATGGAGGCGGCGCTTGAAGGGCTTACCCGTCCCGACGGCACCCGTCCCCTGCTTATAGCCGTCACTCAGCTTACCTCAACAAGTCAAGAGAGCATGGAGAATGATCTGCTCATAAAAGAACCGATAGACAAGGTTGTCATGCACTATGCCGCCAACGCCAAAAAAGCGGGGCTTGACGGTGTCGTTTGCTCTCCTCTTGAAGCGGGAAAGGTTCATGAAATCTGTGGTCCCGAGTTTCTTACCGTCACACCCGGTGTGCGTTTTGCCGACGGTGATAAGGGTGACCAGAAACGGGTAATGACACCTGCCGAGGCTAAAAAAATCGGCTCGGATTATATTGTAGTTGGCAGACCCATAACCGCCGCAGAGGATCCGGTTGCCGCATACGAACGTTGCATAAATGAATTTGTAGGATAAGGAGAAAAAAATGGAAGCATACAAAAGAGAATTTATTGAATTTTTGGAAAGTGCGGGCGTTTTGAAATTCGGCGATTTCACTGCCAAAAGCGGTAGAAAAATCCCATATTTTATCAATGCGGGTGAAATCAAAACAGGCAATCAAATCTCCCGTCTCGGTGAGTTTTACGCCAAAGCTTATGCCGAAAAAATCGGCAACAAAAAAACCGTGCTTTACGGTCCCGCATATAAAGGAATACCCATTGCCGTATCCGTCGCCTGCGCTCTTTCAAAGAACGGGCTTGACGTACCGTTTTTCTTCAACAGAAAAGAGGAGAAGGATCACGGTGAAGGCGGCGTATTTGTCGGATATAAGCCCGCTTGTGGCGAAGAGGTTGTTATCGTCGAAGACGTTATAACCGCAGGAACTGCAATCAGGGAAAGTATGTCAATATTATCCAATCTCGACGGTGTTAAGGTTGCCGCCGTATTCGTCATGGTTGACCGAAAAGAAAAGGGCCTGACCGAGAAATCCGCCATGGCCGAAATCGGTGATGAATTCGGCTTTCCCGTTTTCTCTGTCGTCGATGTTTAAGACATTATCGAGTACCTCGAAGAAAAGCCCGAGAATCTCGAAAATGTCAACCGCATAAAGGCTTATCTTGCCGTAAACGGCGCAAAGGCATAAGAAACGAGGTCGAAAATGAGAAGTATAATTGATATCTCGGATTTGTCCGTTGAAGAAATCGACGGGCTTATTTCCATTGCTCTCGACATAATTGATAATCCCGCAAAATATTCTCATGTTTGCGACGGTAAAAAGCTTGCAACCCTGTTTTTTGAGCCGTCAACACGCACTCGACTCAGCTTTGAAGCCGCCATGTATGAGCTCGGCGGCAATGTTCTCGGCTTTTCCGAGGCTCAAAGCTCTTCTGCGGCAAAGGGTGAAAGTATTGCCGACACGGCAAAAACGGTAAGCTGTTATGCCGACATAATCGCAATGAGGCACCCTAAAGAGGGTGCGGCTCTTGTAGCCGCCAATAACGCCGGTGTACCTGTTATTAACGCGGGTGACGGCGGTCATTGTCATCCTACGCAAACGCTCGCCGATTTACTCACAATAAAGCGCGAAAAGGGCGGATTTGATAATCTTACCGTTGGATTTTGCGGCGATTTGAAGTTCGGAAGAACCGTTCACTCTTTGATAACCGCACTCAGCCGTTACAGCGGAATTAAGCTGGTTTTGATTTCTCCCGAAGAATTAAAAGTTCCGAGTTACGTTAAAAAAGGGGTAATTACGGAAAAGAGTATTCCCTATGAACAGACCACCGACCTTGAATCCGTTATCGGTAAGCTGGACATACTTTACATGACCCGAGTTCAGCGCGAACGCTTCTTCAACGAGGAAGATTATTTGCGCCTCAAGGACAGCTATATCTTGACTCCCGACAAGCTGAAAAGCGCCAAATCCGATCTTGCGATAATGCACCCTCTGCCCCGCGTAAACGAAATTGCCGTAGCTATTGACAACGACCCGAGAGCCTGTTATTTCAAGCAAGTTCTCAACGGAAAATATATGCGTATGGCTTTAATTTTGAAGCTGTTAAAGGAGGCGGGAACAATATGAATATTGACTCCATAACCAACGGCATTGTTATCGACCATATCACGGCAGGCTGCGGGATGCGACTTTACGACCTGTTGGGACTTGATTCGCTCGACGTTTCGGTTGCCATAATCAAAAACGTTACCAGCCGAAAAATGGGTAAAAAAGATATAATCAAAATAGATGCCGACATTCCCGTAAATTTCGATGTTATCGGCTTTGTCGACCCCGATGCAACGGTCAATGTCATCAAAAACGGCGTGCTTGCGGAGAAAAAAAGCATCTCCATGCCCGAAACGCTGACAAATGTTATAAAATGCAAAAACCCGCGCTGTATAACCTCCACCGAACAGGAACTTGATCATATTTTCAAGCTCACGGACAGCAAAACCAAAACATATCGCTGTATTTACTGCGAAACAAAAGCGCAATAAAGCACAATCCGTTTCCGCCGAAGATTTTTCTTCGGCGGTTCTTTTTATTTGCTGTTTTAATTCAAATTTCAAATTACAAATTCGATTATTTTTGCGATAATCTGTTGACAAACGCATTATATTGTATTATAATTTACGCATAAAATAATGGAGTAGTTTTATTGGAAAAATTATTTAGAATTTGCAATCACGATATTTCGATTACCGCGCCTCGCTTTTCGGAAAACAATGATGATTGGAATGCTTTTGAAGTCGATGAGTTTAACGGCGGGCTGAATATCCGTTGCATCGTCAATGATCGTCTGCCCGAAATCACCGCTTCCGAATGTGGCACAAACGCGGACGTAACCGTTTATTCGTGCGGCGAAAAGGTCTATCGAAAAATTGACATGGGAACCGCAGAGGGCGTTCTCAGCGTCTACTCCCTCTCAAGCCCCAACGAAAGCACGGCATATTTTACACACAAAAGTTTTTCCACCATGACGGATTCTCGGTATATGTGGAACTCTCTTGCGTTACCTCAGCTTTTTCTGCTTCGCAAAACGTTTTTTCTTCATTCGTCATATGTTGACATCGGCGGCAAAGCACTGCTGTTTTCCGCGCCGTGCGGAACGGGAAAAAGCACTCAGGCGGATTTGTGGCGTTCCTGCCGTCAAGCCGAAACCGTCAACGGCGATAAAGCCGGAATTTCGGTTTGTAACGGCGTCTTAGCCCACGGCGTACCCTTTTGCGGAACAAGCGGAATTTGCAAAAACCGTACCTTACCGCTCGGTGCCGTCGTATTCCTTTCGCAGTCGTCGGAAAATCATATCCGCCGCTGTAGCGGAACCGAAGCGGTGCGGTTGTTTATGAATAACACATATCTTGATTTTCTTGCGCCGCAGGAACAACGTATGTTCGTTGATACCGTAATCGAGATAATAAATAAAACTCCCGTTTATTTTTACGGCTGTACGCCCGACGAAAGGGCTGTTGCGGCTCTCGAAAAAGTCTTAAAAACCGAGGGTGTGGTTTGATGGTGAGCGCTTATGACCGCCTGATGGCTGTGCTTTTTGCCAAAGCAGATACAAGCAAGTCTCCTCTGAGCGGTGCGTTTGAGTTAACCTCACGATGTACCCTCGACTGCAAAATGTGCTATATTCACCGTCGCGAAAACGATAAAACGGCAATATGCGGCGAAAGAAATACCGCGTTTTGGCTTAACCTTGCACGTAAAGCAAAGGATGCCGGAACTCTGCTTCTGTTGCTGACGGGCGGCGAACCTATGTTGCGCAGTGATTTTGACGAGATTTATCTCGAATGCAAAAAGCTCGGGCTTCTCGTTTCGGTTAACACGAACGCAACGCTTATTGACGAACAAAAGCTCCGCCTTTTTACCGAATATCCGCCGCTACGGCTGAATATAACTCTTTACGGCACTTCAAGAGAAACCTATGCAAGACTTTGCGGCAACTCCGATGCGTACGATAAAGTCGTAAACGCAATCCGTGAACTGAAAAAAATCGGGGTAAACATGAAGCTGAATTTCAGCATCACTCCGTATAATGCGGAACAGGCGGCGCAGGCTCAGGAATTTGCGAAGGAGCTTGATTTGCCCATTCAATCAACAAGCTATATATTTTCACCCGTGCGTGCATGCGGCGAAACGGTCAGGCTTTCCGCAAAGGAAGCGGCAAGGGCACATTTTGAATGGAAGAAGCGGCAAAATGCCGACGGAGATTTCAAAAGTCTTTTGCAAAACAGCTTGCCCGACGAAGCGTGCGATGTCATGTGCGGAGAAAAAATAAACTGTCGTGCGGGACTGTCCTCTTTTTGGGTGACTTGGCAGGGAGAAATGACACCGTGCGGAATGCTGAACGCTCCGAGCGCTCCCGCCGAGGATTTCGGCAAGGCATGGCAAACGATATGCGCGGAACGGGAGAAAATTTATCTTCCGAAAAAGTGCGCTTCATGCCGAATCCGGAAGCTGTGCGACTTGTGCGCCGCCGTTTCTTCGGCCGAAACGGGAAAAAGCGATGCCATCCCGCAATATGCCTGTGAAAAAGCGCACGAATACGCACGACTGTGCGAGGAATTTTTGAACAGCGGCTGAGTTCGACTGTGGGCAACAATGTCCGAATTATTCGGATTTGATATATACAACAAAATATCGGAATATCTTTGGTTTTGGTTCGAGTGTTAATCGCAAGTTGTCTGTGGGGTTTAGCCTCCCTCTGACGAGGGAGGTGGATTTTGCGAAGCAAAAGACGGAGGGAG
>CAYNUD010000093.1:0-6826 GCA_964400315.1 uncultured Clostridium sp.
GGCATCTCTGTACCGCTCTTAAAGATTTCATCCATGACAGTATATCACTCGTTCACGGTTTTGTAAAGATATTTTTACAAAAAATCTTATTTTCGACAATATGGCTAAAAATCACGTTTAATATTTAGCGTTAATTTCGCATGTGAAGATAAAAAATCCCTGCACCTTACGGTGCAGGGAAAATGAAATGTTACATTTCGGGAAGCTCTTGTTCGCCCTTAATAACCGCAATAAGAAGCTTGATGATCTGGACTATATTCTCAGGGGAGAATGTACCGTTTGCAAGTCCCTTTGCATCAAAGCGAAGCGAAACCTTGCTCCACATATCCGCACTGAAGAATCCGCTCCACTCGAAGTTTTCAAGAGAAGGAGTGATAAATGCAACAAACTGCGTTTCGGGATATGCGTTGAGTGATGCCGCGCTCTTCTCGCAAGAAGTGCCGTTCGACCAATAATATCTCTTAAAGCTCTTTGAAAGTGCCGAATAGAGATTACCGGCGGTATCATAGGTTCTGAAGAGAAGGTCACTGTGAGAAATCCACTGTGCCTGATAAACTATCGGAGCATAAGCTTTTCTCTCACCGCTCGACGAATATCCTTCATGCCATTTTTCGGGATTGGAGATATCTGCGGGATCGTCAAGATAGTATACATTCCAGCCGATTATCTCGTAATTGCCGACGGGCTTATTGTTACTGTATACCGGCATTTTGCGAATACGATATCCCGCACCGCTCTCGGCACCGACCTCTGCGGGCTCAAACTCGGGATCGGCTCCGTAAATGGCATTACCGAATTTATACGGTGCATCGCCTTCTTTGTTATTATTATAATCAATGTAAATAGCGTAAGTGGTCTCGGTATATTGAGCATAAACCTTCATACCGCCCTTGGGAACATACGTCTCTTCTGCGCGCCAAACGGTGAAAGTCATGCCTTCGGGTGCTTTTGCATTGACTTCGGCTCTTACTTCATCGGAAATGCTGTTAATGTATCCGCCGATGTTTTCGCCAACGGCAAGCCTCATCTTGGTGTAGTATTGTTCCTCATTTGATTCGTTCGTGATATAGAACTCAACGTCATATTCCAAAGGAGTCCACTTAGGATAAAACAGCAATGTTTTTCTCTCTTTGCTTACATTACCGACAGCACCTGTAATCTTATATGTGCCGCTTACCGTGCTCTTGGTAACTTCAAGCGGGAAGGTAACCCTTGTTTCCTCGGTCTGATTGGTTCTGCTGGTATACCAACCGTCGAAGCGGTAGCCCGCAGGTGCCCATCTACGTGCTCCTTCGGGCTGCTCCGTAGACTCAACGCCCTCCACGGGGAATGTAAACTCAACTGCCGGTATGGTCTTATCGTTATCAACCTTATACTTCAATTCACCCTTAGTAAGGTCTATGGTTTCGCCGACCTTTGTGGGTAAAGAGTAAAGAACTTGTCTGTTTTCCTTAGTTACAAAGCAAACCTGATATTCGTAGGGTCTGTAATTTGCCGTGGCAACAACAACAGGACCGTTTTGGGGAGTTACATTAAACTTTAAGCCGTTATCTGTAAAATCAAAAGCATTACCTTCACTGTCAGTCCATGAGGTGAGCTCGTAATATCCTTCACCCGGATTGTTGACAACACTTTCTTTGTCGTCTGTTGATACCACATATGTATATATACCGGTATTTGCCCCACCGAAGACAGTGCCTTCATATAATGTGGTAAATTCGTCGGTGTATTCGTGATTCTGGGTATCATAAGTAGGAACTCTTACTGTCAAATCATACTTAACGGTAGTGTAAATATAATATGTCTTATTGGAATCGTACTCTATAGTTCCCGTCTGCTTTCTCGCCGTAGCATCATAAACACCGGTAAACCTCGCATCTATGGTACCGCTCCAATTAGCATCGGAGGCTTTGATTTTACTGACTATATCATTAGATATATCAATTGCCTTATCTCCGTAATATCCCGACTTTACGGTATATTCTTTCCAATCACCGGCTGAATAGTCCATTATCATGAACTTAATATTATATTCGGTTTTCGACCAAACGGCACTTACGGTAACATCATTAACACACTCATGCTTATAAGTGCCGTTGGATATATAGCCGTTGCCGGGACCCGTTTTAACAAGCCATGCAACAAGTGTATTATGCTCCTTAACGGGAACAATCTCTTGAAGATTGACATCTTCGCCGTAGGCGACTTCTTTTTCGTAGGTTGTCTGGTCATCAAGCTTTCCGCCGCCGAGATCAAAGGTGATTTTGAATTTGTCGGTATCAAACAAAGGCTTATATATGCCGTTCTTTGCGGGAATGATAACGCTTCCGGAATCTGTTACGTCAAGCTTTTCGCCTGTCTCAGTATCAACCCACGCAATGAGCTTAGCGCCGTCCTTGGTTACGGTAGGAGGTACGACCGTAGCATTGGCCGCATAGTTTCCGCTGCTGAGGATTTCGCCGTCCGCATCCGCAAATACTGCCGAATATGTATCTTCCGGAACGGGATTTTCGCCTATAACAAAAGTCCAATTACAGTCGACAATGTCAAGATTGTCTGCATAGATAAGCTCGTTATCAAGCATGCCCAGTGTCCTATCGGTCGCTGTTGCCCCGACATAAGCATCGCTTCTTCTATAATTAACTTTATCGTCGTCAGGATTGATTTTGCCGTAAAGCTTAAATGCATCCATTCCGAGAACCGTAGAACCGGTCGTTCCGTTAGAAAGTTCTTCGGTTGAATTATCCGCAATATATTGTCTTACCTTGATATCAAAAGCATAAATATATTGGTCGCTGTTAAGCTTGAAGCTTTCTTGAACGCTGTCGGAACGTCTTACGGCCATTATTTCGCAAAGGTCCCAACCCCTTACAGTCGCCAAATCGAAACCGATCGGGCTCGTTGCTTCGTTTGTTGAGTCTGCATCTTTGAAGTATGCGGTTTCATTACCCGCCCAAATGGTCTTAACATCAAGATTGAGACTTGTTTCGCCGTCGTTACCGTCGGAAATTTTATATTCGGTGTTGGCAGAAATATTTGGAAGGTTTGCATAGTAAAGGGATGTCCTTCTGCCGTTTTTTCCTTCTGTATAATACTTTATATCGGTAGGCTTGCTTTCCGTACTCAAAGTATTGTTTCCATTGTTTCCGGTCTTATCCTCGACACGAGTCATACCGTTGGAAATGTCAAAGAAGTTTCTGTCAAAAGCAAAATACGTGCTCGCATCGTTAATATAGAAAGAGGTCTTTGTATAAACTCTGACCTGAAGCTTTTGACCCGGCGTAACATAACCGTCTGTCAGTGTGAGCGACTCTCCGTCTTCGCCGTACTCGTAAAATTCGAGACCGAGATAATAATAGCCTCTGTCTCCGTACTGCGTGTCAAGCTCCGATACAGATCTTATAGTATGAGTCACCGGAGTCTTCAACGTGCTGATATTTGCCGCCGATGCTATGGGAGCGCCGAGAACGGCAAATACACCCGTAAGCATTGAAAGACAAAGCACAAGACTTATAACTTTCTTAAATGTGGACATTGTTTTTTTCCTCCTTTAAAATTTAGAATGTTCATGTCCCTTTAAAAAGCATCAGTCACAAAAATACCTTGCGGCACTTTCGGACATACTACTGTGCCAATTATGACACATAAAATTAAATAAAGCAATAGAAAAAGTGAAAATAATTTAAATATTTTTTTATATTTTTGCATTTTGCACAAACACGAAAAGTTAAATTCGTGCAACTTTACTGTCCTTCGCCGCTTGTGCCACCGCCGAAGCAACAGCTTTTCCCACTCTTGGATCGAACGCCTCCGGAATTATGTAATCGGGGCTGAGTTTTTCATCGGGAACAAGCTCCGCTATGGCTTTTGCCGCCGCAAGCTTCATGCTTTCATTGATATCCGAAGCTCTGACGTCAAGTGCTCCTCGGAAAATCCCCGGAAACGCAAGAACATTGTTGATTTGGTTAGGATAGTCGCTTCTGCCCGTTCCGACAATTGCCGCTCCCGCCTTTTTCGCTTCATCCGGCATTATTTCGGGATTCGGATTTGCCATTGCCATAACAACCGCATTTTTTGCCATAGAGGATACCATTTCGGGACTGACTATACCGCCTGCGGACACTCCGATGAAAACATCCGCCCCTCTCATGGCATCGGCAAGGGTTCCCGTTATGCAATTTTTGTTCGTAAACTCGGCAAGATCCGAAAATGCGGGGGAAAGCTCTTGACCTTTACAGATGATTCCCTGTCTGTCGCTCATTATAATGTTGCCTGCGCCAGCCGCATGAAGCAGTCTTGCTATCGCCGAGCCTGCCGAGCCTGCACCGCTTATCGTAACGGTACATTCGGAGAGCTTTTTCCCGACACATTTAAGCGCATTTATAACTGCGGCAAGCACAACAACCGCCGTACCGTGTTGGTCATCATGAAAAACGGGAATGTCGCAAATTTCTTTCAATCGTTTTTCGATTTCAAAACACCTCGGAGCCGCAATATCCTCAAGATTTATTCCACCGAAGCTCCCCGCAAAAAGCGAAACGGCATTCACGATTTCATCGGCATCCTTTGAGCGAATGCATAGCGGAACAGCATCAATATCAGCAAACTCCTTAAAAAGGAGACACTTGCCCTCCATAACGGGCATACCCGCCTCCGGTCCGATATCACCGAGGCCGAGAACCGCCGTGCCGTCCGTGATAACCGCAACGGTATTCCAGCGACGTGTGAGCAAATAGCTTTTTTCGGGGTCCTCTTTTATTTCGAGACAAGCCGCCGCAACTCCGGGCGTGTACGCAAGGGAAAGCTCTTCTCTGTTTGAAGCCTTCGTCCTTGCTTTTGTTTCGAGCTTGCCCCTCCATTCGTAATGGAGCCTAAGCGACTCCTTGCCATAATCCATTGCTTTACTCCTTTGCCCAATTCATCGAGCGTTTGACCGCTTCCTTCCAGCCTGCGTAAAGTTCATTTCTTCTTTCTTCGCTCATCTGAGGCTCAAAGGTTTTTTCAACTTCACGGTTCTTTTGAATTTCCGCTTTATCTTTCCACATTCCGACCGCAAGACCCGCAAGATATGCGGCACCGAGCGCGGTCGTTTCGACGGTCTTCGGTCTGTTGACGCAACATCTTATCATATCCGCCTGTATTTGGAGCATTATATCGCTCACACTTGCTCCGCCGTCAACCCGAAGTTCGGTAAAGTCGATACCCGAATCGGACTTCATCGCTTCAAGCAAATCGGTCATTTGATATGTTATCGCTTCAAGTACGCTCCTGGCTATATGCGCTCTGTTTACTCCTCTTGTAAGTCCGACTATACTACCTCTTGCGTACATGTCCCAATAGGGTGCGCCGAGACCCGTAAATGCGGGGACGAAATATATTCCGTTCGCATCGGGCACACTTTCGGCAAGCTCGTCACACCGACGTGCGGTATCAATGAGATGTATCTCATCTCGGAGCCATTTTATAACAGAGCCCGCATTGAACGCCGAGCCTTCAATGGCATATTCCACCTTATCTCCGATTCCCCACGCAACGCCCGTAAGCAGATTATTCTTTGAACGGACTCTTGTTTCGCCTGTATTCATAAGCAGGAAGCAACCTGTGCCGTATGTGTTTTTCGCCTGTCCCGCCTCAAAGCACGCTTGACCGAAAAGTGCGGCCGGCTGATCTCCGATAGCTCCGCAAATGGGTATGCCTTCAAGCGCTTCAAGTCCCAAAATGCCCTTTGCCACTCTGCCGTAAACCTTGCTTGACGGTACGGGTTCGGGCAAAATCGACATGGGAATGCCGAGCTTTTCACACAGGAATTTATCCCAGCACAGATTATCAACATCAAACAGCATCGTTCTGGAAGCATTGGAATAATCGGTAACATGAACACTGCCGCCCGTGAGATTCCAAATAAGCCAAGTCTCGACTGTTCCGAAAAGGAGTCTGCCCTCGTCGGCAAGCCTTCTTGCTTCGGGAACATTATCCAGAATCCATCTTATTTTTGTTCCGGAAAAATACGCATCTATAAGCAAGCCCGTTTTATCTTTTATGTATTCTTCGAGCCCCTGCTTTTTAAGTTCCTCACAAAGAGGAGCTGTGCGGCGGCACTGCCAAACTATCGCATTGTAAACGGGCTTTCCCGTCTGTCTGTCCCATAAAATTGTGGTTTCGCGCTGATTGGTTATGCCGATTCCCGCTATTTCGCACGGGTCTACCTCGCCCGACAAAATACAAGAGGTCACAGCTTGAAGTTGGCTGTAAAGTATCGCCATGGGATCGTGCTCGACCCAGCCCGTTTTGGGATATATCTGCTCAAATTCGTTCTGAGCCTTGCAAACGATATTGCCCTTTTTGTCAAAAATTATGGCTCTTGAACTTGTCGTTCCCTGATCGAGCGCCATAATGTACTTTGCCATTGCATTCATCCTTTCTTTATGCCGAAATATGCGGCGGCATTGTTATAAGAAACATCTTCGGCTATTGTGCGAAGTGCTTTTTCATCATAGGGATAGAGACCGTCGGCAACCATTTCTCCGATAAGGCCGCACAGAATGCGACGGAAATACTCATGTCTCGGATATGAAAGGAAAGAACGCGAATCGGTGACCATGCCGACAAACTTGCCGAGCGCCCCGAGATTCGCAAGAGCCTTCATCTGCTCTCTCATTCCGTCAATGTTGTCGTTGAACCACCATGCCGAGCCGAACTGAATTTTACTTTGCGCCTCGGAGGTTTGGAAGTTGCCGAGCATTGAACCGAGAACATAATTGTCTTTTGGGTTAAGCGTAAAGAGTACGGTTTTGGGAAGAAGCTCCTTAACCGCAAGACTGTCTAA
>CAYNUD010000094.1:0-6823 GCA_964400315.1 uncultured Clostridium sp.
GCAGTCGCTTCATTTATCCGAAACAAATCGGGTTCGGATGCGTCGGTTGCGGCTAGGAGGAAATAATTATGCAATGGATGGGACTTAACGAAATAAGAGAAAAATATCTTTCTTTCTTTGAGTCAAAAGGACATTTGAGAATGCCGAGCTTTTCGCTTGTACCGCAGGGTGACAAGAGTCTCTTGCTCATTAATGCGGGAATGGCGCCGCTCAAAAAGTATTTTACGGGAGAGCTTACTCCGCCGCGCAAAAGAGTGACCACTTGCCAAAAGTGCATTCGCACGCCCGATATCGAGAGAGTCGGAATTACCGCGCGCCACGGCACTTATTTTGAGATGCTCGGCAATTTTTCGTTCGGCGACTATTTTAAGCATGATGCTACCCGTTGGGCATGGGAGTTTTGCACCGAGGTTATGGAAATGCCCAAGGACAGAATATATATCAGTGTTTATCTCGATGATGACGAGGCATACGATATCTGGACAAAAGAAATAGGTATTGCTCCCGATCATATGGTTAGATTTGGCAAGGAAGATAATTTCTGGGAGCATGGCGCGGGTCCGTGCGGTCCTTGCTCCGAGCTTTATTTTGACAGAGGCGAAAAGTACGGTTGCGGCTCTCCCGATTGCAAGGTCGGTTGTGATTGTGACAGATACGTTGAATTTTGGAATCTTGTTTTCACTCAGTTTGAGAACGACGGAAACGGCAATTATTCAAAGCTCAAAAGCTGTAATATAGATACGGGCATGGGACTTGAACGCCTTGCCTGTATCATGCAGGATGTAGGTAATCTCTTTGAAGTAGATACCGTTCAAAATATCATGAAGCATGTTATTGATATTTCGGGCGTTAAGTATCACGAAAACGAAAAGAACGATGTTTCGCTTAGAGTAATAACCGACCACATAAGAAGCACTACGTTTATGATAGGCGACGGTGTTATGCCTTCAAACGAGGGCAGAGGCTATGTTTTACGTCGTTTGCTCAGAAGAGCCGCACGCCACGGCAGGCTTCTCGGCATTAAAGGCACTTTCCTTTATAAGGTTTGCGAAACCGTAATTCGTGAAAATGCCGATGCATATCCGAATCTTGTGGAAAAGCATGACCTCATAGTTAAGGTCATCAAAGCAGAGGAGGAGAGCTTTAACAAGACGATAGATACGGGTCTGACGGTTTTTGAAAATCTTATCGCTTCAAGCGATTCGAAACAACTCAGCGGTGCCGATGCGTTTAAGCTTCAGGACACCTTCGGCTTCCCGATAGATCTTACTAAAGAGCTGCTTGCCGAAAAAGGCATGTCGGTTGATGTTGACGAATACGAAAGACTGTATGCCGAGAGCAGAGCCGCCGCAAGAGCCGCGCGTAAGGATGCGGGTGCGGAAGCATGGAAGGGCGGTCAAGCATCGCTCAAAGACATTCCCGCCACAAAATTTCTCGGCTATACCGATTATTCCTGTGAGGGCACGGTAAAAGCAATTGTTGCCGACGGTGAAAGAACGAATTTTGTTTCCGAGGGCGCAGAAGCGGCTATAGTGCTTGACACAACGGTATTTTACGGTGAGAGCGGCGGACAGGCGGGAGATATCGGCGTTATCAAAACCGAAAACACCGTGTTTGAGGTTACCGCAACAAGTAAGACCGCAGACGGCAATATTCTTCATATCGGTACCGTTGCACAGGGTGACGGAATATCTGTCGGCGACGGCGTGAAAGCCGAAATTTGCGTTAAATCGAGAGAAGCGGCGGCACGGAACCATACGGCGGCACACCTTCTTCAGGCGGCGCTCAGAGAAAAGCTTGGTACTCACGTCGAGCAGGCGGGTCAGCTTGTCAACGCAGATGCGGTAAGATTCGATTTTACCCATTTTTCCGCATTGACCTCGGAGGAAATTGAAAATATCGAAAACAGAGTTAACGAAATAATCCTTTCGGCACTTCCCGTAACAAGTGTTGAGATGCCTATTGACGAGGCTAAAAAGCTCGGCGCAATGGCACTTTTCGGCGAAAAATACGGCGATGTCGTAAGAGTTGTAAGAGCGGGAGATTTTTCCACGGAGCTTTGCGGCGGTACTCATGTTGACAACACGGGTAAGCTCGGACTGTTTAAGATAGTTTCCGAATCCTCGGTTGCGGCAGGAGTAAGAAGAATCGAGGGCGTTACGGGATTCGGCGTTCTAAATCACATTGCCGAAAACGAAAAGCTTATATATAACACCGCAAGCGCAATGAAGCTTGCCAATGTTGCCGAGCTTGACAAGAGAGCGGCGGCGGTTATGAACGACCTTAAGGCAAAGGACAGAGAAATAGAAAAGCTCCGTTCCGAGGTCTCACAGCTTAAAACAGGAGATATAATGAGCGGCGCGACGGATATCGGCGGCGTTACTCTTGTTGCCGTTACTGTTGAGGGCGTTGAAGCGGGTGAACTGCGCGCTATGTGCGATAAGGTTAAAGAGAATCCCGATGCGGTAGCCGTAATTTGCGGAATTAACGGCACTGCTGCGAGCTTTGCCTGCGGATGCGGTAAAAACGCTGTGGCAAAAGGCGCACATGCGGGTATCATTGCCAAAAAGGTTTCCGGACTCGCAGGCGGTTCGGGCGGCGGAAGACCCGACGGTGCAATGGCGGGTACAAAGGATATTTCCGAAGTGAAAAACGCTATGTCCCAAGTTGAAGAAATCGTTAAAGAAATGCTTAGCTAAAGGAGTGTGTTACATGGATTGTATTTTTTGCAAGATAGCGACGGGGGAAATTCCCTCAACCAAGGTTTACGAGGATGATACGGTTGTTGCATTTAACGACCTCGATCCTCAGGCGCCGGTACATGTTTTGATAATTCCCAAGGAGCACATTGCTTCTGCGGCGGAGATTAATGAAAGCAACAGTTCGGTTGTGGCTCATATTTTTGAGGTCGCCGCAAAAATCGCTTCCGAAAAGGGGCTGAGTAACGGCTACAGAATAGTAAACAATTGCGGTGAAAGTGCGGGACAGTCGGTAAAGCATTTGCATTTTCATCTCATGGGCGGCAGAGATTTCGGCTGGCCCGCAGGCTAAAAGAAAGGAAGAAATGATATGTCCGAGTATTACAGAGTAAATATTGCAGGAATGGAAAGAGATCTTCTGCGTTGCCCAATAAATGATAAGCTTGATATTGCGGCGTTCATACTTTTCGGCGATGTTGAAATCACCGTACATTCCGCCGCCGAGCTTCTAAAGCGTTTGCCCGAATTCGATTATATCGTTACACCCGAGGCAAAGAGCATTCCTCTTGCTTACGAGATGTCAAGACAGAGCGGAAAGAAGTATTTTGTGGCACGCAAAAAGCCGAAACTTTACATGAAAGACCCTGTTATTGTCAACGTCCGCTCCATAACGACCGAGTCGGTTCAGACTCTCATAATGGACGGCATTGAGGGCGAGCAGATTCGCGGCAAAAAGGTAGTAATTCTTGACGACGTTATCAGCACGGGTGAGTCGCTCAAGGCGGTCGAGGAGCTTTGCGCAAGGTTCGACGCAAACGTTGTCGCAAAGGCTGCGGTGCTTGCCGAGGGCGATGCGGCAAAAAGAACAGATATCGTTTTTCTCGGAGAAATTCCTCTCATAGAAAAATAATGGTTGGTGTAAATAAAGATGCCACGTCCGTTTGCGGTTATAGGCATGACGGTATTCTTTACCCTTGCCGTTCTCAATGATACCGATATTCGAGCGGCGAAGGCGGCTTTTTGGCTGTTTTTCGCCGCCGCAACGGTAAGCGTTTTTATAGAAAGAGTAAGAAAGGAACGGGTGCTTCCGTGCGCTTTTGCGGCGGGAACCGTTGCCTGTCTGTTACTTTCGCTTACTTATCAATACTATTATTTGCCAAGGCTTGCACTCAGCGGTATGCAGGCCGATATTTCCGTATGTATCACAAGCGAGGGTGAAGAAAAATACGGTAATTGCTACTATGAGGGAAAGGTTTTCGAAGCTGACGGCGAAGAGACCGATGTAAAGGTACGTCTTGTGTTTTCTTCTCCTCTTGAAGCGGAACCGTATGATACCGTAACCGGAAAATTTAAGTTTTATACTCTCGGAGAAACGAATGAAAAGTACCTTGAAGCATATCGAACCACGGGAACGTATTTAGGAGCCGTTCCGATTGAAGAGTATTCTATAATCCCGAGAAGCGGAAGAATGCCGATGGGTCTGCTTGTTATAAAACTGCGTTCGTTGATTAAAGGGGCAATAATGAAATCTTTGCCGAATGAGAACGGAGCTCTTGCGGTTGCGTTGTTGCTCGGCGATAAAAGCGGACTTTCCGAAGAAACGCTTGCGGGATTTTCAAAAATCGGAATAACGCATATTATCTGCGTTTCGGGTTTTCATCTGTCGCTGTGGTCGATGCTGATATTGAATATTCTGAGGAAAAGCGGCATTCCACGACGACTTGCCTGTATCGGCGCGATGCTCGGCACCGTTGCGTTTATGTTTATTTCCGGAATGACATATTCCGTTCAGCGTTCGGGAATAATGACCCTGCTGTTTCTGCTCGGCGAGTTGCTCATGCGAAAAACGGATTCGCTTAATTCTCTCGGACTGTCGCTTACGGTTATCGGAATAATCGACCCGTTTTCCATGGGCTCGGTTTCGCTGAGACTGTCCGCTCTTGCAACGGCGGGAATAATCCTTTGCTCCGAACTTGTTATACCGAAATTGCACAACAGTTTGCAACGCCTAACACCGAAGCCGCTACTTAAAATTACGGCATATATAGGTGAATCCTTGCTTCATACTGTTGCCGCAACGGCTTTTACATTGCCTGTTTCGATACAACTGTACGGTACATTCAATTTTGTTTCGTTGCCTGCGAATCTTTTGCTGACAGCGGCGGCTTCACCGTCTATGGTGTTCGGTGCCGTCGGTGCGGCTTTCGGTTCGTTGTTTGATGTTTTTAATCCGTTTGCTTTTGCATCGGCAGTTTTCGGAGCATATATGATAGGCGGTTCGAAGATCCTTGCATCAAGCGATGTTGCAGAGATCTCGATAAGCGACGATAAGGTTTGCGTGTTGCTGTTCGGACTGTTTTTGCTGTGTGCGATGTCGGTGCTGTTTGCCTTTTCGGGACATTCGATGCCGAGATTAACGGCAGTGCTTTGCGCGGCGGTTTTTGTTGTCTGCTCCGTGACTTATTCTGTTTCTGATGATGCGATAACAAAAGCCGTGCTTGTCGATACGGGCAACGGCATATGCCTGAAGATAAGCAAAAGGCGTGAGAATATTCTCATAGGTGCGGGAGGAAGCGGCTTTGAAGGGGCTAACCGATTGAACGACGAACTGTCGCAAATGAACGGTGAGTTTACCGCTGCTTATATTCCGAACGATGAAACCTCATGTGCCGGTAATGCCTTGAATGCTTTTCTGACGGCTGTTCCGAAACGGGTATATTCGGATGCCCTTCCCGACGGATGCGAATTGCTTTTGTGTGACACGGAAATGCATTCATTCGAGCAAACATATAAATCGGAGAATTTTACCGTAACGGCATACAACACCGATTCGGGCTGTGCCGCACATATAAAAACGGATGATATAACCATTCTTGCCTGCTTTGATGCAATGACGGATTTTTCATTGTTGCCTCGGGAGGCGAGAAATGCGGATGTGCTTATATTCAGAGGAGACTATCCCCAAAACATTGCCGAATACGGGTTCGATGCGGTTGCCGTAAGCGCGACAAATCAAAGGGGAATCGCAATCGTAAATGAACTTAAGGCTTTGGGAATAAATGCTGTGGCTACGGCGGGCTGCGGCAGTATAGAGCTTCGTTTTCAAGACGGAAAAACCGCGTTGAACCGCCGATGAACACCGCCGCAAAACGGCAAAGGAGGTCCTATGGCTGCCTTAAATGAAGTTTCACTCAAAGAAAAGCTGACTGCTGAACCTGTCGGCATTTATTTGATATACGGCGAAGAAAGCTATTTGAAGAAAATTTATGCAGATAAGATTGTGAAAAAATCGGTGTACGGTAGCTTTTCTGATTTCAATTTGCATACCTTTGACGGCAAAGATACTTCTCTAAACGAAATATATGAGAGCGCCTCAGCGGTGCCTATGATGGCGGAAACAAAGTGCGTGCTTGTCAAGGATTTTCCTCTTGATACCCTTGATGACGGCGGCTTTGAACAGCTTAAAACGGTACTTGAAGATAACCCGGAGGATTGTAGCCTTGTCTTTTTAATGCTCACTTATGAACCTAAGGGCGCAAAATGGACCAAGGTCGTAAAACTTTTTGAAAAATACGGCTGTGCGGTAAAGCTCGACAGAAAGACGGCGGCAGAGCTTGCGAAGATGCTTGAAAGCGGTGCGAAAAAGCGCGGAAAGCAGTTTGAAAAGGGTGTTGCGCAGTATTTGATATCCTGTGTCGGCAACGATTTGAATATGCTTCTCAATGAAACGGAAAAGGTTTGCGCTTATGCTGATAAAGAAACCGTAGTGCGCAGTGACGTTGATGCGGTGTGCGTTAAAAGTCTTGATGCCAAGGTTTTCGATATGATACGGGATCTCACCGCAGGTCGTTTTGATTCCGCATTTTCAAAGCTCTCCGTGCTGTTTGAGCAGAGGGAGGACGAATTTCAGATTCTCGGTGCTTTGGTTGCATCATATTCCGATATTTACCGTGCAAAGGCGGCGGTCAAAGCGGGAGGCAGGGCAGAGGATGCGGCGAAATTTTATAATTATTCGGGCAGAGAATTCCGTTTGACAAATGCCGCAAGAAACGGCTCTAAGCTGTCGTTTGAAAGCATCGGTGACTGTGTGGAAATACTTGCATGGGCGGATACAGCAATGAAAA
>CAYNUD010000095.1:0-6683 GCA_964400315.1 uncultured Clostridium sp.
ACCCCTTACCTCTTGAATGCCATTCAAGCGCTCTCCCAAGTGAGCTACACCCCCACGGAACTGCTCAAATATAATACCACACTTTTTTTAAAAAATCAAGAGCAAATTTTAAAAAATTTAAATATGCTTGACGCCGACGAAAAGCTCCGTCGGCGCCGAACCGAAAAGTTTTGATTAAAGAAGGCTAATGCCGAACTTTGCGATGAAATCGGCAACAATTCCAACGATATCCGCCGCTTTGAACTCGCCGAGGTAATCGAGAAGATTAATAACAAAATCAAAAATTGCCTGCATATTTTTGTCCTCCTTACGTTTTCGGTTTTCACCGTCAACAAGATTATATAATATAATCGACGTTTTGTCATTAAGCAAAAGTGAAAAAATGTCTAACGATCACTTCGAATAATGCTATAAGCGAACACGAACAGTCAGTTTTTTATTCGCATATTCCGCAGATATGCTTCCGTCCATCTGTTCAACCAACACTCTGGCAATCGACAAGCCGAGTCCCGTTGACTTGTCGGCGGTTTCCACGGTGTAAAATCTGTCAAACAGTCTTTCAACCAGAAGCTTGTTAAGTTTTGCCGCCGTGTTAGTGAAAGCGATTTCACCGTTTTCGGAAAGGGTAATGCTCAAATCTCCGTCGCTGTATTTCACTGCATTATTCAAAAGGTTTGAAAACACGCGCATTAAAGCGGAACGTTCGAGCATGCGCATAACATTTTTCTCCGGCATTATAATTTCTGGTGTAATTTCTTTTTCTTTAAGAGCCGTATAGAACGCCGCTACGCTTTCCTCCAAAGCCGCATTAACCGAAACATTTTCCTTAATATGATTACCGCCGTCCGAAACGATAACGGAATATCGAAACAGCTCTTCGGTTAAATAAATCAGCATTTCGGAGCGATTTTTGATTATTTCGATATATCGCCGTGCATTTTCGGATTTTTCTTCTTCTTCAAGCAAGTCAAGATATCCGCAAATTGCGGTAAGCGGTGTTCTTAGGTCATGTGATATATTGGTAACGGCATTTTTTAACTCGGCATCACCCTGCAAAAAACGATGTCGCTGAGCACGAAGCTCACGAAGTTCGTTGTTTATCTCACTTGCCAATTTACGCATATGCCTGTCGCTTGACGAAATGTCTATTAGAGTGTTCGTATCGGATTTCAGCCGCAGTGAAAACGCTTCGGTTATTTCCCTTGCAGACTTTTTGATAAAATAAAGCTTTACCGACATCGTCGCAACGACAATAAGCAATATTACTATAACGACAAGCATCAAAAGCTCCATGGCCGCTCCTTATTTAATATCCTTTTTTCGAAATTTCAGAAAACCCAGTATATTTACAAAGGCGAAAAGTGCTGTAGAAAACAAAGGCCAGCGGTCACAGTGTGTAAAATCGCCGTTGCATATTTGTATTATTTGAGATATGGGAAGCAAATCGGTCAAAAATTCAACTGCCGTTCTTCTTGTACCCGAAACATATGCGGGATTTTTAATCATTTCCCCGAGCTGTACGCCGCCGTTGGCAGATATCGTCACCGAATTGTAGGTCATTTCCGGCTCATTGAGTATTCCGATAAGCTGACCCGACAAATAGGCAATCAGCAGTATAAGCAACAAAGCCGAAACGGCCGAAAAGGCTTTGTTAGAAATATTCATTGCACAGGCAGTAAATATTGCGGTAATTGCCATAATTGCAAGCGTTATATATAATACAGAAACGATTATTCTGCCTATCGGTACAGTGAAATTGCCGAAAAGAAAATATCCGACAGAATAAGTGAGCAGAAAATGAATTAAAACAATAAAAAGTGATGAAGCCATGCAAACAAAAAGCGTTGAAAAATAAATATTGCTTCGCTTATGGCCGACAACGATTTTATTGCGAATTGTGCCGTCGGAATATTGAGTACCTACAATCAAGGCTATGGCGGCGGCTATAATCACGCCTATTATTTGATAAAAGATGAAAAATATTTCTTCCAATCGAAGTGCATCGGCACTCGCCTGATTTTCTGCGGAATAATTTGTACATAAAATAAAAAGTGCCATTATTGCGGAAACGCCGAGCTCGGCCCAAAAGATTTTACTTTTAAGAAATTGATATACGTCCGCACGCAAAAGCTTAAGCATTTTCATCACCTCCGACAAGGGAAATGAAATAGCTTTCGAGGCTTTCTTCTCTCTCGTTAACCGAATAAATTTCACAGTTTTCTTTTATAAGAGCCTCGACAAGAAGAGTTACATTGATTTTTGTATACAACTCGGCAAGATTTTCGGAAATGATTTTGTATTCAATATTCATTTCGTCAAGCACACGGGTCATAACCGACACGTTACTGACTTTAATGCGGATACATTTGCGGCAGGCCGCCTCAAGCTCGTCGGCACTGATTTCTTTTATCATTCTTCCGCCGTCAATTATTCCGTAATGCGTTGAAACCCGTGAAAGCTCGTCCAAAATATGACTTGAAATCAAAACGGTTATCTGTTTTTCTCTGTTGAGCTTCAAAATAAGCTCTCGTATTTCAACAATGCCTTGCGGGTCAAGACCGTTCGCAGGTTCGTCAAGCACAAGAAAATCGGGATCACCCGCAAGAGCTACCGCAATACCGAGACGTTGCTTCATTCCGAGTGAAAAATTCTTTGCTTTCTTCGCGCCTGTGTTTTCAAGTCCGACAAGTGCCAACAGTTCGGGAATACCGTCATATGACGGCAGACCGAGAACCTTGTATTGATGCACAAGGTTTTCATAAGCCGACATATCGGCGTAAAATGAGGGCGTTTCGATGACGGCACCCATTCTTCTTCTTGAAGAAACGAAGGCTTTGTCCGTACTTTTCTTTCCGTACAGGGTATATTCGCCCGAAGTCGGTTCCTGCAAACCGCAAATAAGGCGAATAAGCGTTGTTTTGCCTGCGCCGTTTTTGCCGATAAATCCGTAAACGGAGCCTTTGGGCACATTCATTGTCAGCCCGTTTAACGCCTTGAAATTCTTATACTTTTTACTCAAGGCATTTGTTTGTAAAACATAATCCATATGTATTACCTCCTTCAATGACCTTATTATATTACGGAAAGGTCAAGAAAGCGGTCAAGGAAAACGTCAAGATTTTGTCAAGATTTAGGTTCGGCCAGCTTAAAACCGATGCCCCATACGGTTTCTATATAATCAACTCCGCTTATATCCTCTAATTTTTTACGCAAATTGCTTATATGCTGCTTCAATGAACGTTCGGTACAGTCGGGCGTATCAAGAGATATGCGGTCAAGAAGTACACTTTTTGCAATAACCCGCTTCGGATTTTCCATAAGCAACTTCAAAATCGCAAATTCTGTACGTGTCAGTTTCACTCCCACTCCGCAAACGTCGACGCTCAGTGAAAGAGTATTCAGGGATAAATCTCCGACCGAAAGTATTTCGCTTTCGCTTTTTTGCTCCGACATTCTGAGCTGCACGGTAATGCGAGCAAGAAGTTCTTTTATATCAAACGGTTTTGTCATATAATCGGCCGCACCGCCGAGCAAAAGATTTACTTTATCGCAAACATCGGCTTTTGCGCTCAAAACAATAACGGGAATATTTTTAATACGAGGAAGTACCTCTTCACCGCTGAGACCGGGCAGCATTAAATCAAGTAATATCAAGTCCGGCTTGAAGTTCGATAGTAAAAGCACGGCTTCCGTTCCCGAGTATGCACGAAAAACACCGTATCCGTCCCTTGAAAGAATCTCCTCGAGCATATCTCCGATATGTACGTCGTCATCAATTATTAAAATCTTTTTCATATATGACTCACCTCGCTTTTTTATGTTATTATATCTGCTCAAGGCAAGAATATCAAGTGTCAAAATATTAAAAGACGGCAGTGGCTCTGCCGTCTTTGTCATTTGAGCATATCCATTATTGCACTTTTTCCTGTGACGCCGATACTGCGGTTTTTAATCTCGCCGTTTTTAACCACAACAACCGTCGGGATACTCATAATCCCGAATTTTTGTGCCAATGCTTTTTCGGAATCGACGTTTACCTTGCAGACCTTGACATTGTCTGCGGAATTAACGGCAATGTCCTCGATAACGGGTGAAAGCATTTTGCAGGGTTTACACCACTCGGCAAAAAAATCTATCAGCACCGTTCCGTTGTAGTTTTCAACTTCGTCACTGTAGCTGTCACCTGTTATATTAAATATCTTCATAAAAACTATCCTTTCGCCGCATTACTGCTTCAATTGCTTTTTCATAGTTTTTACGTTTGGTGAAGATTTATTCTTGCAGGTGTTATTTGGCACTCGGTATCATAAGCATACCCGATTTTTCTACACAGTCGCCGAAAATTTCATTTTCATTTTTAATTGCATCTGCTGTGGTTCGGTAATGCTTTGCTATATCCCAAATTTTTTCACCGATTTCGCCGAAATAAATTGTTAAAGCACATGGCTCACATTGCGTATCATTGTCGGGATTCAATAAAATTTCACTGATATACTTTTTAATTCCGTTTGAAAGAACAACTCCCGAAGCTTTCATTTCGGTTTTGATTTCAAGTCGACTGTCTCCCGTAACCGCACAGGAGCAGGCAAGGATATTTACACTGCCGAAGCAGGATATGCGTTCCGACAGTTCGTTGAGCTGCACGCTGAAATCAAAATCGACCGGCTTTTGTATCATTCCTATCTGAGATTCGGAATCCTTGTATAGGACGGTAACATTGTACGTTCCCGTTATTACACATTTATTGTCCTTGCACGAAAAGCTTTTTCGCATTTCACCGCACCAAATACTCATAATGCATTCAACACTCACGCCGATACTTTCAAGCACGACTTTGTTTGTAAAGACCGAATCAAAGCTTTTGTTATATATCAAGGTTTCAATACTTTTTTTTGTACTTGAAATTTCACATTCGGTTGAATAAGCATCCGTTATAAAGGAAAACGGGACAGATTCAAAGGCCATAGCCGTTGTGCTTATTCTGACGTTTAAGTCAATCAGCCGCATTTCGCCCGCAGAATCCACCTTCGGAGTCGCTTCGCACGACGAAACATTCATACAGAGACTCGGTATGCTTGATTCGTTTACGCCATCAAGCTCAACTATTTGGCTTATCGGCATAGAATGGTCAACACTTTCAACCGACGAGCCGCCCTCTCCGATGTAAAAAATCTTGATGCCGCATTCACCTTTTATAAGCATTTTGTTGTTTATCAGCTTTATCTCATTTGAAACGGCAAAGGAAGAAATATTCAGTATTTGTGCGACCGGTGTTTTGTCGTCTCCCAGTTCGATTACCTCACTCATGCCGAAAGAGCGTGAAGATAATGCCGTAAGGCAGGCAAAATCGCAGTTATCCGTCATTGTTTGTAATCCGGCACCGTCAGCACCGCACAATAGATTTTCGTTTCGTCTCTTTGCCGCTTTAAAGATAAAAGTAAGCATCGCACGTATATCAACACGTCTTTGATTTATGGCACGGCAATTAACAAAATCTGTATTTATTCGTATATCAACAGCGCACTCTGAGGTTATTTCGGAAGATTCGGCGTACTTTTGTACTGAAGAATTTTGTTCATATGCGGCAATATTGCCGTTTTCCCCGACATAGATAAATCTGATAAGAGCATTGACATCTGCTGTGACTCTGCCGGAACTGTTTTGTACGGAAATTATATTCGGAGTTACGGTACATTTCAATATTCTGCGTATTTCCGGACAATAATCCGGCAGATTGATTTCTGCTTCAATTGATTGTTCTGCCGTTGTTTCATATACAGTTTCGTAAAAGCCGAGTTCTTTTGTTTCGGAATTAAAGCTCATGCTGTTCTCCTTCCGCCCGATAAACAGGCATATGTTTTTAATTAAATATATTCACATCATGTCACGAATATACGGCGAAAAGAAGAAACAACAAATAAAAACATAAAATATTAAAAAATTTTTAAAAAAAATATTTACAATATAGTTTATTTATATTATAATTGTAGCGTAAATAATAAATTACCGAAAGGAGAAGTACCATGCCCGAATTTACTTATGAAATCGTAGAATCAGTAGCCGTTCTTTCCGAAAATCCCAAGGGATGGACCAAAGAGCTTAATCTTATAAGCTGGAACGGCAGAGATCCTAAGTATGATATCAGAGAGTGGGCGCCTGACCATGAAAAAATGGGCAAAGGCGTTACACTGAGCAAAGATGAAATGGCGGCTCTTCAGGAAGCAGTCAAAAATCTCAAGTAAAATTTTCAGGCATGCGCTGCGGAAAAACCGCGGCGCTGCTTTTTGAAGTTACAGGCAGGCGATGTTATGAGAAATAAACCGTTAAAAACAGTTATAGTCGGTGCCGGTCACCGAAGCTTAATATATGCTTCACTTGCGGAGCTTGAAAGCGATAAAATGCAGATTGTCGGTGTTGCCGACCCCGATCCCCTGCGAAGAAAAACAGTTGCGGAAAAATTCGGAATTTCTCCCGAAAGGTGCTTTTCCTCCGCAGAAGAGCTTGCCGCAGTTCCCAGATTCGCGGATGCCGCAATAAACGGAACGATGGATCATGTTCATGTCAAAACCACCGTTCCTCTTTTGAAAGCCGGCTACGACGTTCTTCTTGAAAAACCCTTTTCGGTTAACGAAGAGGAAGCAAGATTCCTTGTTTCGCAGGCCGAAAAATATAACAGAAAGATT
>CAYNUD010000096.1:0-6510 GCA_964400315.1 uncultured Clostridium sp.
CGAGCAGGTTGCCGACAGAGTTATGGACTCCAACGACCTTGAGCGTGAAAGAGGTATAACTATTCTTTCGAAAAACACCTCCGTTCATTATAAAGGCACTAAAATCAATATCGTCGACACCCCCGGTCATGCCGATTTCGGCGGCGAGGTTGAGCGTATCTTGATGATGGTTGACGGCGTTGTTCTGCTTGTAGACGCCTTTGAAGGCTGTATGCCGCAGACGAGATTTGTTCTCAAAAAAGCACTCAATCTCAAAAAGAAAGTGCTTGTTGTCATCAATAAAATCGACCGTCCGAATGCACGTCCCTATGAGGTTGTCGACGAGGTTCTCGACCTATTCATTGACCTCGGCGCAGACGAAGACCAACTTGATTTTCCCGTTGTCTACGCAAGCGCAAAGGACGGCTATTCAAGCCTTGACCCCAATGTAAGAAGCGGTGACATGCAACCGTTATTCGATGCGATTCTTGAAAACATCGACCCTCCCGCCGGTGATTCCGACGGTGCTCTACAAGTGCTTTTCTCCAGCCTTGATTACGACGATTACGTCGGCAGAATAGGCGTAGGCAGAATTGAACGCGGCATAATTAAAAAAGGTCAGCAGGTTTCTCTTTGCAAGACAGACGGCTCGGTTCAAAACGTAAAAATTTCCCGTTTGTATCAATTTGAGGGCTTAAGCAGAGTTGAATGCGATGAAGCCGAAGCGGGTGACATCATCTGCGTTTCGGGAATTGAGGGAATCAACATCGGCGAAACCGCCTGTGACCCCGAGAATGTCGAGGCTCTGCCGTTCTTAAAAATCGACGAGCCGACGCTATCAATGAACTTTATGGTTAATGACAGCCCGTTTGCAGGCAGAGAGGGCAAATTCGTTACGTCGAGAAACGTTCGTGACCGCCTTTTCAAAGAGGTTGAGACGAATGTCAGCATGAGAGTGGAAGAAACCGAAAGCACCGATACCTTTAAGGTGTCGGGCAGGGGAGAACTTCATCTTTCCATTCTTATCGAGACCATGCGCCGTCAAGGATATGAATTTCAGGTTTCACGTCCGAAAGTTATATTCAAAGAAAAAGACGGTCAGCTTTTGGAACCCATGGAGTTGCTCATTGTCGAGGTCCCCGAACAGTATGTCGGTGCGGTAATCGAAAAGCTCGGCTCACGCAAGGGTGAGCTTGAAAACATGGGTACCCGTGACGGCGGTTCGACACATCTTGAATTCAAAATTCCTTCGAGAGGTCTTATCGGCTACCGTGCCGAATTTTTGACCGACACCAACGGAAACGGCATCATGAATCAGCTTTTCAACGGCTACGAGCCGTACAAAGGTGACATTCAAACCCGTGAAAGGGGCTCGATTGTCGTTCACGAAACCGGCGTGAGCACCGCATACGGTCTTTTCAACACACAGGACAGAGGCAGACTTTTCATTCCCGCAGGCGTTGAGGTCTATGAGGGAATGATAGTCGGCGAATGTGCCAAAAACGAAGATATCGTTTGCAACGTGTGTAAACAGAAGCATCTGACCAACACCCGTGCCTCAGGTTCGGATGATGCTCTCCGCCTTGTGCCGCATTCGGTCATGAGCCTTGAGCAGTGCATGGAATTTATCAAGGACGACGAGCTTCTCGAAGTCACTCCCGAATCGCTCCGTCTGCGCAAACGCATACTTTCCAAGGAACAGCGTATGAAAATGCAGTTCAGAAAGAAATGATTTTTCGCCTATGAACCCTTCGCTTAAAACCGCCGTTGCTCTCGGCAGCTTCGACGGACTTCACAAAGGTCATATGTCAGTTATAGCCTGCGCTCTTTCCATGAGAGAGTGCGGGCTTGTTCCTCTTGTTCTTCTTTTTGACTCTCACCCCTTGCTTTCCCTTACGGGTCAAGCTCCTCCCGAGCTTCTCCAACGGGAAAACCGTGATGAAATTTTGGAAAAACTCGGTGTAAAAACCGAATATATCTCATTTTCGCAAATTAAAAATTATTCATGCCGTGAATTTTTTGAAAAAATACTTCTCAAAAAACTGAATGTCGGTGCAGTTTGTTGCGGTTGGAACTACCGTTTCGGTAAAGACAATGAGGGCGGCTGTGACGAATTATCCCGACTTTGCGATGAATACGGCGTAAAACTTTGCATAAGCAATCACGTTGATGTCGGCGGCGAGCCCGTCAGCTCATCCAGAATACGTCTTGCCGTTGAACAGGGCAATATACCGCTTGCAAATGCTATGCTCGGCAGGCCGTTTTCTTACCGTGCCTCCGTCGTCAGCGGCTATCACAGAGGACATCTAATCGGTGCTCCCACAATAAACCAACATTTCGACAGCAATTTCGTAAAGCCTAAAAAAGGCGTTTACGCTTCATTTACTACCCTTGGCGGCGTTGACTATCCGTCCGTTACTAATATCGGTCTGCGACCGTCCTTTGAAAACGAAGATTTCCGCAGTGAAACCTGCATAATCGGATTTTCCGGCAATCTCTACGGCGAATCCGTCAAAGTATCACTGCTCAAATATATAAGAGACGAGAAAAAATTTGATTCCGTCGAGGCTCTCGGCAAGCAGATTTCGGCTGATGCCGTCTCTGCGGAAAAAATATTCAAAAATCGAGGTGAAAACGGCTGTGTATGACAATTGGGAACAGCTCAGAGCCGATTGCATGAACTGCCGCAAATGTGCTCTTTGCGAAACGAGAACCAATCTTGTTTTCGGTGTGGGAAATGAAAACGCCGAAGTGCTTTTTGTCGGCGAAGGACCGGGCGAAAACGAGGATTTGCAAGGCGAACCGTTCGTCGGAAGAGGCGGCAAGCTCCTTGATAAAATGCTCGATGCCGTTGACCTTGACCGCAAAAAGAACATTTATATTGCTAATATCGTAAAATGCCGTCCGCCTAAGAACCGTGACCCTCAGCCCGAGGAGCAGGACTGCTGTATTGAGTGGCTCCGAGAGCAAACACGTCTCATCCGTCCGAAAATCATCGTGTGTCTCGGCAGAATTTCGGCGCAAAAGCTGATAAGTAAGAACTTCCTTGTGACGAAACAGCACGGCGAATTTATCGAAAAGGGCGGCATACTCTTTATGGGAACATACCATCCTGCCGCACTTTTGAGGAATCCGAACAACAAGCCCGCCGCTTTTGAGGATTTTCTTGCACTGCAAAGAAAAATCCGTGAAATCTGTGAACATACTTATTAATACGGAGCATTTCTGATATGGAATATAACGCTGAAAAATTTGATATTGCCGTAATCGGCGCCGGACACGCGGGAATTGAAGCGGGGCTTGCCGCCGCCCGGTTGGGCTGTAAAACCGCTGTGTTTACCGTCAATCTCGATTGGGTGGGCAATATGCCGTGCAATCCGTCAATTGGCGGCACTTCAAAAGGACATCTTGTCCGTGAAATTGATGCCTTGGGCGGCGAAATGGGCATTGCCGCAGACAAAAACACACTGCAAAGCCGCATGCTCAATCTCGGAAAAGGTCCCGCCGTCCACAGCCCGAGAGCTCAGATTGACCGTCGAGCCTACTCCGATTACATGAAATCCGTGCTTGAACGCACTGAAAATCTCTATCTGCGACAAGCGGAAATCGTTGATATCATTCGTGATTCCGACGGCTGGCTTCTTAAAACTCGGCTTGAAGCAATACATATGGCAAAAGCTGTCATTTTGGCAACAGGCACATTTCTTGCGGGCAGAGTTTATATCGGTGACGTTTCTTATGAAAGCGGACCCGACGGAATGTTTCCCGCTACAAAGCTTGCCGAATCGCTCAAACGTCTCGGCCTGCCCACACGCCGTTTCAAAACCGGTACACCGCCGCGTATCAACCGCCGCAGCGTGAATACCGATTTACTTGAACCGCAATATGGCGATGAAAAGCCTGCCGTTTTTTCCTTTGACGGCACAATTGAGGTTAAAAACACCGAGCCTTGCTACATCACCTATACAGGAGATGAAACAAAACGGGTAATCCTTGAAAATCTGCACCGTTCTCCCCTGTATTCGGGAAAAATTGACGGTGTTGGTCCCAGATATTGCCCGAGCATTGAGGATAAGATAGTTCGTTTTTCCGAAAAAGAAAGGCATCAAATATTTGTTGAGCCTTGCGGAGCAAAAACAGACGAAATGTATCTGCAAGGTCTTTCTTCCTCGCTCCCCGAGGATGTTCAACTTCGTATCGTTCACAGTATTTCGGGACTTGAAAATGCCGAATTTTTACGCACCGCCTATGCGATAGAATACGATTGTGTTGATCCGCTTTCTCTCAAGCAGACTCTTGAATTTAAAGATTTTCCGAATCTTTACGGTGCGGGTCAGTTTAACGGTTCAAGCGGCTACGAGGAGGCAGCGGCACAGGGTCTTGTCGCGGGAATGAACGCCGCATTAAAAATTCTCGGCAAAGAGCCTGTTATTCTCGACCGCACTACCTCATACATCGGCACTCTTATTGACGACCTTGTTACAAAGGGATGCTCCGATCCATACAGAATGATGACATCCCGTTCAGAATACAGACTTGTTCTCCGTCAGGATAATGCAGATCGCCGTTTAACGGAAATCGGCTACCGTGCCGGTCTTGTTTCCCGCGAACGCTATGAGCGTTTTCAAAAAAAGCTCGAACTTATAGCGGCAGAACGCCGCAGAGTAGAGGAGCTTTCGATACCCAAAACCGCCGAGCTTGATGCAATGCTTGTTTCACGTGAAACATCTCCGCTTGAAAAGGGCGTTAAAATGGCAGAGCTTCTTCGCCGTCCGCAGGTTGATTATGCGGCTCTTGCTCCGTTTGATACAAACCGACCACTGCTTCCGAGAGAGATTTTCGAACAGGTTGAAATTGATATCAAGTATGAGGGCTATATAAAAAGACAACAAATGCAAATAAACGAGCTTCATCGGCTCGAAGTAAAACGGCTTCCGCAGGAGCTTGACTATTCCGCAATCAGCGGTTTACGTCTCGAAGCTATCGAAAAACTCGGAAAAATCCGTCCCGAAACTGTGGGACAGGCATCGAGAATATCGGGCGTTTCTCCCGCAGATATCTCCGTTTTGCTTATTTATCTTGAGAGGAACGGTATAAATGGTGATAAATAAAGAATTGCTTGCAAACAATGCCGCTTCACTCGGCGTTTCTCTCGACGACGAAGCGCTTGAACGTTTTGATTTGCTTGCTTCACTGCTCATCGAACAAAACAAAACAATGAACCTTACGGCAATAACCGAGCCTGATGAAATCGTAATAAAGCACTTTGCGGACAGTCTTTCCGTTTTCTGCGTGACTGATATCCCTAACGGTGCGAAAATTCTTGACCTCGGCACAGGTGCCGGCTTTCCCGGTCTGCCGCTTCTCATAGCACGTCCTGACATAGACCTTACCATGCTTGACGGCACGGCAAAAAAGCTGAATTATATAAATACAACTCTTGAACGCCTTTCGCTCAATGCGCAAACTCTTCATGCAAGAGCCGAAGAAGCGGGAAAAAGCCGACAATACCGCGAAAATTTCGATATTGTCTGTTCCCGTGCAGTTGCCGCCTTGAACGTTCTTTGCGAATACTGTCTGCCGTTTGTACGGGTGGGCGGTCGCTTCATTGCCATGAAAAGCGCTAAGGCGCAGGAAGAATTGGAGCTTGCGCGCAATGCAATAAATCTGCTCGGCGGCAAAGTTGCGGATATCAAAAGCTTTAAGCTTTCCGACGGCGGTGAAAGAGCTGTAATTATTATAGAAAAGATATCGCATATTCCGCCGAAATATCCGAGAGTATCGGCCCAAATCGCCAAAAAGCCGCTTTAATTTTATTAAAATCAATCGAAGCGCGTCATATACGCACAATCGAAAATGCTGGACAAACCCTCTGTCGGATGTTATCATTAAGACAACAAAACGACGGGGGGTTGCTTATTGAAAAACACAAAATACAAGATAGGTGGGCAAATTATTCTGCTCCCGCAGGAGGATATATATCCGAATCCCAATCAACCTCGCCGCCGCTTTGATTTTGATGAGCTGGAGGGACTTGCACAGAGCATTCGCCAAAACGGAATTATTCAACCCATAGCGGTAAGAGTAAATTCAAACGGAAACTATGAGCTGATATCGGGTGAACGGCGTTTGAGAGCCTCACGGCTTGTCGGAATATCGCAAATTCCGTGTATCATCATGGAGGCAAGTGATGATAAATCGGCACTCTTCGCCTTGATAGAAAATATGCAAAGGTGCGACCTCGGCTTTTTTGAAGAAGCAAGTGCCATTGAAAAACTGATAGTTGATTTCAAAATGAGTCGTGAAGACGTTTGCCGCAAACTCGGAAAAGCTCAGCCTACGATATCGAACAAGCTAAGACTTCTGCGTTTACCGGAAGATATACGGTTGAAAATAATGCAAGAGGGATTGACCGAACGCCACGCAAGAGCACTTCTCAGGCTCACAAATCGTTCTCAGCTCGACCGAGCACTTTCCATCATATCCGACAGGCATTTAAACGTTGCCGAAAGTGAAAAACTCATTGAGCAA
>CAYNUD010000097.1:0-6406 GCA_964400315.1 uncultured Clostridium sp.
CGGTCGTTCATTCGGGTCGAATCGGTGAGATATATAATGTCGGCGGTCACAATGAAAAGAGAAATATTGATGTTGTAAAAACAATTCTATCCGCTCTTTCAAAGCCGGAATCTCTCATAACTCATGTCAAAGACAGAGCGGGACACGATTTGCGTTATGCCATAGATCCGTCCAAAATATCGGGAGAGCTCGGTTGGAAGCCCGAAACTGCGTTTGATGACGGTATAGCTTCAACGATTCGTTGGTATCTTGATAATTCCGAATGGATGGAAGATATAAAAAGCGGTAAATATGCCGAATACAATCGCACGGTATAATATCCGTATCTAAAATTAAAAGCATAAATCCGCTTGCTTGAGAACAGGCGGATTTATTTATCTTGCAATGCAGTTTTGGATATGCTACAATACCGAGTAAAAGAATAAGGAGCGAAGATTTTGGGGATGCTGAAAGACTTTTTTGCGGAAAAAGGAGCGGCTTTTGCCGTTTCTCAAATAATAAGCGTTATTGCGGCGGTGCTTTTACTGCTTTCGTTCCAGCAACGAACACATCGAAGAATAGTAGCTATGCAAGCGATAAGCGGACTGCTTTTCGCAACGCAGTATTTTCTTCTCGGAGCTTATGAGGGAATGATATGTAATTTAATCGGAATGCTTCGCGCCTGCACATATTATTTCAGGGGTAAATTCAAATTTATAGATTCGGTTTTTTGTCCTACGCTTTTTGCTTTGGCTTTTATTGTAAGCGGAATTTTTACATACAAAAATCCGTTTTCGCTCATGCCGATGGGAGCAATGATAATAGCATCGTTTGTTATGTGGAGTCCGAGAACTCAGCGGCTTAGAGCTTTAACGTTGCCGTCATCGGTTATGTGGCTGATTTACAATGCGGCTTGCAGTTCGTACGTTGCCTGTCTTACAGAGTTCCTTTGTGAAATTTCAATAATAATCGGGCTTATACGCTTTAGGGAAAAAAGAACGGTAAAATAAACTTGACCGTACGCCGACTGTCGGCGTACGGTCGCTTTTACTTGCGTTTTTTGAGCTTTTCGCAGGCATCTCTGTCGGGCGTTATCCACATTGTATTGTATGTGTGATATATGACCTTGCCAGGTTTAGCGCCGTTAGGCTTTTTTAAAGCTCTGACCTCCGTATAGTCAACGGCAACCTGTGAGGATTCTCTGCCGCTGCTGTGATATGCCGCAAGCATTGCCGCCTGACGGCAGGTGCGCTCGGGAATTATATCTCCGTTACCGATTACGACAACATGTGAACCGGGGATTTTTTGTGCGTGGAACCATGAATCGTCCTTGGCGGCAAGCTTAAAGGTGAGAATGTCGTTTTGAACATTGTTTCGCCCAACAAGAATAGTGTATCCGTCATCGGAAATAAATTCAAGCGGCGGAAGCGGCTTGATTTTCTTTGCCTTATCATTTTTAGCTCGCTTCAAATATCCTTGACCGTACAGCTCATCGCGGATTTCCGCAAGTTCGGTGTAGCCGTCGGCGCGGTTTACGGAGTCGATTACGCTTTCGAGATAGGCAAGCTCCTGCTCGCTCTGCTCTATAAGTTCACCGAGGAGCTTTTCGGCGTTTTTGGCTTTACGGTATTCTTTAAAATATTTTTGCGCATTTGCGCTCGGCGAAAGTGCGGGGTCGGCTTTGATGCGTACTGTTTCGTTTTCACCGTAAAAGTTTTCGACATCATAAAAAAGCGAACCTTTTTCAAGGCGATACTGATTTGCGAGAATAAGCTCGGCGCTAATGCGTAAGCGATCTTTGTCGGCACACGCTTCGAGCTCCGCACGGCGCGTTTGAAGCTTTCTCGATGCTCTTGCACAGGAATTTGTAAGTAGCTTTATGAGAGATTGACTGCGTTGGCGAGTACGTTCGAATCTGTCTTTTTCATAATAAAAATCATCAAGCAATTCCGAAAAGCTTTCAAAAGATTTCGGCGTAACCGCAAAACCGTATTGCGTGATATCCATGAATGTAAAGTCGTAGGGTTTTACACCGTCGCGCAAAAGCATTGTCGGAGTCGAATCGCCTTCAGAGAGAACGGTTTTAATGTTTGCGAGCATTTTTCCGAGTCTCTGAAAAGCTATCGGAGTGAGCTCGTTAACGCTGATATCCGAGCCGCAGGCATATGTTGCGATTTCCCGTGATATCAAGGGGGAAGCTCCCTCAACGGTATCAAGAATTGCGGCGGAAAGAAGTTTCCCGTTGCGCTTATTTATTTCTTCAACAATGAAATCAATGTCGTTTTCAAGTATGTTGATTTTGTTTTGCTTGGGCGGAAGCTCATATTTAAATCCGGGCAGAATTTGCCGTACAGAAGATTGTGTGAAGTCGATTCGCTTTACGGCATCAAGTATTATCCCGTCAGAGCCGATAAGAATAATGTTACTGTGCTTTGCCATTATTTCAATGCAAAGTGTAAAAGTGACCGTATCACCGATTTCGTTAGTGCCGGAAAGTTCGAGAAATACCGTTCTGTCCAAACCGAGCTGGTGTATGTCCGTTACGGTTGCTCCCGTCAAATGCTTTCTTAAAAGCATGCAAAGCATCGGAGGAGAGGCGGGGTTTTCAGGCGCATCGCTGATGAGATGAAGTCTCGGACTGTTTGCCGAAGCGGATATCAACAGCTTGTATGCGCCCTCTCGGGTACGCAAATGGAACACCAGCTCATCTTTTGAGGGCTGATGTATCTTTTCAATTCGGCTTCCTTTTATTGTGCTGTTAAGCTCACGCCGCAAAAGCGAGAGTGTCATTCCGTCAAGGGGCATGATATTTCCTCTTATCTAAGTGGTTTTTGTATTAATTTTCTCGGCGAGCTTTGCTTGATGCATATTACCTCACAGCCGGATTTTTCGCGAATGAGGTCTGCAAGTACGTTCGTAACGGGGTTTTCCGTTTCAAAGTGTCCCGCTTCTATGAGGGTTAAGCCGCCTTGCGCCGCTTCAAGATAATGATTGTGCTTGACCTCACCCGTTATGTATGCATCACAGCCGCCGGAGATAACGTCGGGAATAAAGTCACCGCCGGCACCGCCGCAAATGGCGATGCGGCATATTTTTTTGCCCGAGTCAATAAGCGAAACTGCGGTATTCAGCTTCTCGGCAACCGTGTTGGCGAGGGCTTCGCCGCTGATTTCTTTGATTTCGGCAACTCTGAGCATCGCTTCTTCACCTTCGGTAAACAGGGGATAGGCATTGAGGTCAAGTGCGGCGGAAAGAGCATCGTTGACACCGCCTACGGCTTTGTCAAGCGGCGTATGCGAGCACAGGGCACAAATATTGCGGCTTGCAAGCATGTACGGAACGCTTTGCGCGGAAATGTACTTGAGCGGAGAGAAAATTATCGGATGATGCGAAACGATAAGATCTGCTCCGAGAGAATGCGCCTGCTCAACGGCTTCGGGGGTTATGTCGAGCACAACAACGATTTTTTGCACCTCACATTTGCCGCTTCCTACGAGCAAACCGCTGTTATCCCATTCGCATTGCGAAGAAAAAGGCGCAAATTCGTCTATTATATTATATATTTCATTTACCGTTGCAGTGCATTTCATTGACGGCAATCTCCGTTTCATCAATAATTATTTTCAGCTTTTCAGCATCCTCTTTTTTCTCGCACAAAAGCATGGCATTGTATTTTTTGAAAAGTCTGTTTTTAACGGCAATAAGATATTTCCGAGCCTCGGGCTTTTTGCATTCCGTCAGCTTACCTATGTACGGGAATGCCGGCGAATATTCGTTGATTCTGCCTGTGTACCGTGCTGTCATTGCACAGTACAGCTTGCCCGAATCTTCACAGGCTTCCTCGGTGAGAATTTCAAAGCCGTTTTCGGCAAAATATTTGCGTACATCCTCGGCGTGAGACTGCGGCTGAAGAATGAGCAACTTGGATTCGTCCTTTAACCAATTCGTTCTTGCAATAAGTTGGGTCATAAGAGTTCCGCCCATTCCGCAAAGAACAAAATCATCCGCTTCGAACGGTTCGATTTCGTCAAAGCCGTCGGAAAGGCGAAGAGTGATTTTGCTTTCGAGAGAGTACGCTTCGACGGTTTTTGCCGCATTGGAAAGCGGACCCTTGCGCAAATCACACGCAAGAGCCCGAGGGCAAGTGCCGTCAAGAATTAAAGCGGCGGGCAAATAGGCATGGTCGGTACCGATATCCGCAACAACGCTGCCTTTTCGCACAAGCCCTGCCGCCATTGCCATTCTCGGCGACAGATCAAGCATTCTCGGCTATATGAGCATTGAGCTTTTCGACAAGCTCATCGACGTCAACGCCGTGAACCATGCATGCCTGAGCTACGCTTTCGTTTCTTGCCGAGGGGCAGCCGAGGCAGTGCATTCCCATTTCAAGGAAGAACGGAGCGAGTGAACGGTCGGTGTCGAGAATTTCGCCGATTTTCATATCTTTTGTGATTTCTTTCATATTTAAAACCTGCCTTTCTTTTGTTGAATATATTATATCACAGCTTCCTTTCAATATCAATACCGAGGCGCACGATTTATTTTGCTTTAATAATCTACTTAAAAACATTGACATTTTTTCTGCATTGATGTAAAATTATTCACGATATTTAATAATGAAATCGTTTGTCGATTTTTCGGAGGTAAGCTAAATGAAAATTGATAAGCTCGTCGGAGAGAGATTTAAAGAAAAGCCCTCGGATTGCGTGATAGACAGCCACGCTCTCATGCTTAGAGGCGGATACATGAAAAATGTCGCAAACGGCATTTATTCCTCATATATGCCTCTCAGACGTGTTACAAGAAAAATAGAAAACATTATCCGAGAAGAAATGGATGCCATTGACGGTCAAGAGGTTCAGTTCCCTGTTGTTATGCCTGCCTCTCTGTGGAATGAGTCGGGCAGATACGAGGCTATCGGAAGTGAATTGCTCAGATTTACCGACAGAAACGACATTCCTATGGTTCTCGGTATGACCCACGAGGAGGCGGCGGTACAGCTTGTTCGAGATTACGCTAACAGCTACAACAAGTATCCGTTCATGATTTATCAGGTACAGACTAAATTCCGTGATGAAGCCCGTCCGAGAGGCGGACTTATAAGAGTTCGCGAATTTACCATGAAGGATGCATATTCGTTCCATACCTCGCAGGAGGACCTTGAAAGATATTACGATATTTGCTATAAGGCTTACGAGCGTATTTTCGCAAGAGCTGGTATTCCCGAAACCATAACCGTAAAGTCCGATTCCGGTATGATGGGCGGCAGTGTTTCTCATGAATATATGCTTCTTACTCCGATAGGAGAGGATACCATCGCCGTTTGCTCCGAGTGTGATTACAGAGCGAACATGGAAGCGGCGGAAAGCATCATCGAAAACGAAATGAACGGCGAAAGCAAGCCACTTGAAGAGGTTTACACTCCCGATATTCATACGATTGAGGATATTTGCGAATTTCTCAAGACTCCGCTTGTCGAGTCTTGTAAGGCGGTTGTTTACCAGAAGAATATGACGGATGAATATGTTGTTATATTCATCAGAGGCGACCTCGACGTTAACGAAACAAAGCTGACGAATTATCTTTGCGAGGCGGTTCATCCCGCCGAAATCACCGAGGACTGCGGGCTTTATGCAGGCTTTATCGGTCCCGTCGGCATGGACAGAGAAAAATTTACGGTACTTTTCGACAAATCTCTTGAAAACACGCACAATCTTTCCTGCGGTGCGAACAAGCCCGAGTATCATTATACAGGACTGAAAATCAGCCGTGACGTGGGCGAGGTTGAATATATCGACCTTGCAAAAATCAAGGAGGGCGGTATATGCCCGAATTGCGGCAAGCACAGCATCACCGTTTCAAGAGGTATCGAGGTCGGAAATATATTCCAGCTCGGAACGAAATACACTAAGACGATGGGTATGCAGTTTACCGACGCAAACGGCGAGCTTCATTATCCTATAATGGGTTGCTACGGTATCGGTGTCGGCAGACTTGCCGCTTCCGTATGTGAAGCGCACCATGATGAATACGGTCCGATTTGGCCCATGAGCATAGCTCCGTGGCATGTGGAACTTTGTTGCCTGAGAGCAGACGATGAGGAATGCAGAGATGTTTCCGACAAGCTCTACAGCCAAATGCTCGACGACAGAATGGAAGTTATTTATGACGACCGTAACATAAGGCCCGGTGCAATGTTCTCCGATGCCGATTTGCTCGGCGTTCCCATCAGGGTTATCGTAAGCCCCAGAAACCTCAAAGAGGGCGTTTGCGAAATTGTAACCAGAGACAAGACCGTGAGCATGAAGGTCGAGACGGAAAAGGTCATTGAAACGGTAAAGGCAATGATCGCCGAAAGACTCGCATAATATAAGTCAAGCCGAGAGGAGCATAAGCTTCACTCGGCTTTCTATATACTATAAATAAC
>CAYNUD010000098.1:0-6284 GCA_964400315.1 uncultured Clostridium sp.
GACTCTGTTGCCGACAAGGATTATTTTGAGGTAGTAATCCAAGATGATTGGCAGTTTACCCGTTTTGATTCCGATCTTGAAAGAATGTTCCTCGATACGTTTAAAGAAGTCGGTGTTGAGAGTAAGACAAATTATTGCATTCATAACCCTGTCGGTGGCTGTGACAGCACTCCGATGACCAAGGCAGGTATCAAATCAGTAACCTTTGCCGCGCAAAATCCCACCCTTACCCATTATTATCACACGTGGCGTGATACCGCCGACAGATTCGATGAAGATACCGTCGGCGACGGCTTTGAGGTGGTTCTCGGCGTTATTGAGAAAATTGCGGCTTTTCAAGAAACTAACGGATACAACGGCCCGCAGAAAGGATAAAATATCCCCATGAATGAGAAAAGTAAGCTTCACAGCGGCGAGGTTTACGACCCGAATGACTGTGACATAATGGAAGAACAACTCACATATCTTGACCGTCTGTACGATTTTAATATGACGCGCCCGACGGAGCTTAAAAAGCGTGCTGAAATGCTCAAAGAAATGTTTGCCGAGATAGGCGAGAACTGTTACATTGAGCCGCCGCTTCGCTCGAATTGGGGCGGTCATCACGTGCACTTCGGAAATGCCGTTTATGCGAATTTCAACCTCACTCTTGTTGACGATACCCATATATATGTGGGCGATTATACGCTTTTCGGACCGAATGTCACGGTTGCGACGGCAGGACATCCCGTTTTGCCCGAGCTTCGCGAAAAGGCTTTGCAATATAATGCACCCGTTCATATCGGCAAGAACTGTTGGATAGGCGCGGGCAGCGTGATTCTTCCGGGAGTGACCGTAGGAGATAATACCGTTATCGGTGCCGGCAGCGTTGTTACGAGAGATATCCCGTCAAACGTAGTTGCGTTTGGAAATCCGTGCAGGGTAAAGCGTGAAATCGGAGAGCATGACAGAGAGTTTTATTTCAGGGATAAACGTCTGTCTCCCGAATTTTTGAAGTAAATATAAGCAAAATGTTTACAAGCGTTCCGAATTGTGCTATACTTTGTATGACGGTATCCGAATACGGTTTTGCCGTAAAATATTTTGACCCCAACACCCGAAAAGAAAGGATGTCTTTTGTATGCAGTTAGAAAACAAATCCATCGTTGTAACCGGCGCTTCCTCCGGCATGGGTGCCGAGATCGTTCGTTTGTTTGCACAGGAAGGTGCAAATGTTATTGCGGTTGCACGCCGTGCGGAGCGTTTGGCTTCTTTGGTTGAGTCGCTTAAGGACGCCCCCGGAAAAGTAGTTGCCTTTGCCGGCGATGTTTCAAAGCGTGAGGATGCAGAGAGTATGATAGATGCCGCTGTTGAGAATTTCGGCAAGCTCGATGTTCTCGTAAACAATGCGGGCGTTATGGACGATATGGCTCCCATTGCTCAGGCTTCAGACGAAAAATATGAATACGTTATGGCTGTCAATGTTTACGGACCCATGGCGGCAATGCGTAAAGCTTGCACCGTTTTTCTGGAGCAGGGTAACGGCGGAAATATAATCAACGTTTCCTCCGTCGGTTCGATGCATCAGGCGGCAGGCCCAATATACTGTGCATCCAAAGCGGCTCTCAATGCGATGAGCAAAAATACGGCATATATGTATAAAAATGAGGGTATCCGTTGCAACGTTATCGCTCCCGGCGGAATCAAAACCGAAATCGGTGCAGCAATGGGTATGCCCAACATGGAGGGCTACGGAAGGCTTCAGCCTGTTCTTCAGCTTTCGCCTCCGCAGGGTGAATCCTCCGATATTGCCAACTCCGCACTTTTCCTTGCAAGCGATGCGTCCGCTTATATCAGCGGCGTGATTCTTCCCGTTGACGGCGGCTGGATCTCTTTCTGACAGCAGGATAATTTGCCCGTGCGGAGCTGTTGCACCGTGCGGGTTTTAATTTTATCCGTTGACAAGACGACCCATATATTTTATAATAAGCAAGCCGCAAAAGCGGTATACATAAGAGAATCGGGGTGGTGTCGGTGAAGAGTTTTACGGTTGCCAAAAACGATGCGGGTCAACGCCTTGACAAATTCATATCAAAGGCAGTTCCGCTTCTTCCGCAGACATTGATGTATAAGTATATCCGCACAAAGCGGATAAAGGTCAATTCAAAACGCAGTGAGATATCCTACCGACTTGCTGTAGGAGATACGGTGGAAATGTATATCAATGATGAATTTTTCTCACCGCAAAAAGAGCATTACGATTTTCTTTCTGCCTCTAAAAAGCTCGATATAGTTTATGAGGACGAAAACATAATGCTTCTCAATAAGCATGTGGGTTTACTTTCACATCCCGACAAAACTGAATATAACGATACGCTTATAACGAGAGTAAAGCGTTATTTATACGAAAAAGGGGAGTATGACCCAAAGGATGAGCAATCCTTTACACCGTCTCTTGTGAACAGGATAGACCGCAACACAAGCGGAATAGTCATTGCCGCAAAGAACGCCGAAAGTTTGCGTGTTCTCAATCAAAAGCTTAAGGACAGAGAGCTTGAAAAATATTACTTGTGTGTTGTTCACGGCATACTCGACAAAAAGAGCGACATTCTTGAAGGATGGCTTGTTAAGGACGAAAAAAAGAACAAGGTCACGGTTAGCAAAAGTCGCACGGACGGTGCAAAACAGATTCGTACGAAATATAAGGTGCTTTCCGAATCCGATGGACTGAGTTTGTTGGAGATAGAGCTTCTTACGGGCAGGACGCACCAAATAAGAGCGCACCTTGCGAGTATAGGCCATCCGCTCCTCGGGGACGGGAAATACGGCAGTAACGCCCTCAATAAGCCCCTCGGATACAAAAAGCAGTTTCTTTGTTCTTATAAATTGAAATTTGCTTTTATCACACCGTCGGGAATTCTGGAGTATCTCAACGGAAGAACCTTTACGGTGCCGCAGGTGTGGTTTAAGGACGAATTTTTAAGCGGAAAGCTTACGAAAATGTGAATAATTTTCAAATTCGGTATAAATTTTTATGAAAACTCTTGTAAAATTCGCCGAAATAGTATAATATATAGTCATTGTGCCGATTCTGTATCGGCAGACAAAAAACATACAGAAAACAGAAAAGGATGAAACAATAATGGCAAAAAACGAAAGCTCAAAGAGCAAGGCCGAAATCTATCGTGAAGAAAGAAAAGAGCGTATAGCCAAGGCTAACAAGAAGAATGCCAAGAGCATTGCAAGACGTACGGCGGCCGCAAACGTAACCAAGAAGGTTCTTGCGATTGTTCTTGCCGTAGCGATAGTTGCCGGTATAGGTTGGAAGATTGTCGACAGCTTCGGTCTTGTTGAAAAGGCGTCTACCGCACTTAAGGTCGGCGATGTGAAGGTTTCTTCCGCTGAATTTGCATATTACTATGCCGCTCAGTATCAGCAGATGTCATACATGGAAAACTATTATTCACAGCAGGGTGTAAGTCTCGGCTTTGATACCACAATTTCACCCGATGATCCTTCCAACACCACTACCGATGCAGACGGCAATACCATTACATGGGATAAGTATTTCCTCGATGCTGCTGTAAATCAAGCTCAGTTTGTCGAAGCGTACTACGGTGAGGCCGTTAAGAACGGCGTTACTCTCAGCGAAGATGAACAGAAAGAAATCAATGAGACGATTGAAGAATACAGAACGAGTGCCGCAGAAAACAATTTCTCCATCAACGCGTATTTGAAGGCGAACTTCGGTGCGGGCTTCAACGAAAAGCTCTTTAAAGAGCAACTTGAAAAAGAGACTCTTGCTCATAATTACTATGATGATCAACAGAGCGCTTTCACCGCAGGCATCACCGATGAAGAAATCGAAAAAGAATATACCGATAACAAGAAGAATTACGACTATGCGGACGTTCGCTATTTTGCATTCACTTATACCACTCTTTCCGCAAGCGAGGGTGAAACCGAGGATGAACTGAAAGCAAGACAGACCGCTTCAAATGACAAGCTTCTTGCAAAGGCGAAAGAGGTTTACGCAAAGGTTAAGGATGCGGATTCTCTCATTGAGGCAGCCAAGGCTTACAAGAACGAGGGCTCCGATACGCCGAGCGACAGTGATGTAACAACTTTAACCGGTCACATCACCTATAGCACTGCAAAATCAAATCTTACCGAAAAAGGCGCCGATTGGCTCTTTGATGCGGGAAGAAAAGCCGGTGACACTACTCTTATCGAGGGTGACACTGCCGCATACATCCTTGTTTGTGTGAAGCCTTCTTATAACAGCAACAGCGTAAGCGTTCGTCATTGCCTTGTCGAGTTTGATGCAGAGGATGAGGATAACGTAACAGACGAAGAAAAGAAAGAAGCTTACGACAAGGCGAAAGAGCTCTATGACTCATGGCTTGCCGGTGAAAAGACGGAAGACAGCTTCAAAACTCTTGTTACGGAAAACAGTGCTGATACAGCTTCGACCGAAACAGGCGGACTTTACGAAAATATCAGAATCAGCGATAATTATGTCGCTCCCTTTATTGATTGGAGCTTTGACGATTCGAGAAAAGCAGGCGACAGCGGAATTATCGAAACCGATTACGGCTATCATATCATGTATTTCGTAAGCGACAACACCGATGATGTAGATTGGCAGCAAACAATTCGTACCGAAAAGGGCGATGCGGCTTTTGACGAATATCATGATAACCTTATTGCCGACGACGGCGATTATAAGGTAACCGTGAACGATTCCAACGCTCAGCGTGTCAGCAAGACTTTCTGCAAGAAGATTAAGAGAAACCTTGCTTATTCTTCGGCATCATAATTAAAAATCGGGCTGTGTCTTTGCGACACAGCCCTTGCTTTTGCTAAAAAACACCCGAATGTACCGAAACGGTATATTCGGGTGTCGGTTATTTAAGATAATCCTTGCTTAAATAAATGAGTTTGCTGAGTTTTTCCGAAATTTCGGAAGGAGAACCGGTTATATCGTTGCTGAGCCAGCTTAACAGAACGGTTTTAAGGCCGCTTGTTATATAGAGAAGATATATGTCTATTTCGTTGCGACTGTATTGCGGATGCTTTGCGTGAAGCGAATCAAACAGTTTGTCATAATACAGATTGATTATGCGGGCAACAAAATTGTCGAGCAGATTGGACTGTGAGAGCATACGGTAATAATCCATGTCGGCACTCATATATTCGCAGGCGACTTTAATGATTCTGTCAATTTCGGAGGTATCGGGATCAACGTCGAGACCGCTCAAAAGAAAAGCGAATTTTTCAAGCTCCTCACTGATTATTTGCTCCATTACAGCGTTGATATCACTGTAATGCGCATAAAATGTGCCGCGGCTGATGTCTGCATCGCGAATTATATCGGAAACGGTTATTTTACCGATTTCTTTTTCATGTAACAGCTTTGCGAGAGATTTTTTAATAAGATTTTTTGAGCGAATAGAGCTTCTGTATTCTGCTTTAGGCAAAAAAACACCCCCAAAAAGTAATATCTTCGGATAATATTTTATTTGAAAACCGAACAAAAGTCAACCGAAAACAAGAAATTTTAACAATTGCTTCAAAAATGTGCCGCCGTCCGTGAAGAACAGCGGCACAAAATTATTTAACGGGAATCAGCTTTTCCTTGCCTCCCATGTAGGGCCTTAAAGCAACGGGAATATTTATGCTGCCGTCGGCATTGAGATTGTTTTCAAGAAAAGCTATAAGCATTCTCGGCGGAGCGACTACCGTGTTGTTGAGAGTATGCGCAAAGTATTTTCCGTCCTTGCCGTCAACTCTTATCTTCAAGCGACGCGCCTGAGCATCACCTAGATTTGAGCATGAGCCGACTTCAAAATATTTCTTCTGTCTGGGTGACCACGCTTCAACGTCAAATGATTTAACTTTGAGATCAGCAAGGTCTCCGGAGCAGCACTCAAGCGTTCTGACGGGAATATCGAGTGAACGGAAAAGGTCAACGGTGTTCTGCCAGAGTTTGTCAAACCACATCATGCTGTCCTCGGGCTTGCAGACAACAATCATTTCCTGCTTTTCAAATTGATGTATCCTGTAAACGCCTCTCTCTTCTATGCCGTGCGCACCTTTTTCTTTGCGGAAGCAGGGCGAATAACTTGTGAGGGTGTGCGGGAGAGTGTCCTCTTCAATAATCGTATCAATGTATTTACCTATCATTGAATGTTCGCTGGTGCCGATAAGATAAAGATCTTCACCCTCGATTTTATACATCATGGCATCCATTTCGGCAAAGCTCATGACACCCGTGACAACATTACTGCGAATCATAAAAGGCG
>CAYNUD010000099.1:0-6277 GCA_964400315.1 uncultured Clostridium sp.
AATTTCATTATTCACAAAAAGAGAGCTAACTGATTTTGATTAAGTCAGTTAGCTTTTTTGGTTTCTCTTAGCCGAAAAGCCGCTCAAGAACTTTGCTTTTTCTCGAACAGTTGTATTCCGAAATGTTTATTGTATCGTTATTGAAAAAGAGGAAAATACGTGATATAATCAATTCGTAATTTGAAATAACGGAGGCTTGAACATGAAAAAGCGGCTGTGGCTGAGGAGTCTTTGGGGAATAATTGCGGCGATACTGTTGATTTTGGCGGCTCTCGTGGGCTGGCTGACAGCGACCGAGTACCGCCCCGAAGAGCGAAAAACCGCCGAGCAGATGTATGTTACCGACGGAAAAACGATTTCGGTCGGTGAGCAGATGACCGTCTATAGTTGGAACATCGGCTATGCCGGATTGAATGCGGCGGCGGACTTTTTTATGGATGGCGGAAGTAAGGTTAATCCCGAGGCACAAGAGGTTCGGCAAAATTTAGCGAACATAAAAACCTTTATTTCTTCGCATACCGCGGATGCCTGGTTGCTTCAAGAGGTGGATATAAATTCTGCCCGAACGGGCTATGTTAATGAATTGGAGGCTCTTTCGCATTCTTATGACGGCAGTTACGGATTTGCATACAACTATAAGTGCAACTTCGTTCCCTTTCCGTTGCCGCCGATCGGCAAGGTTGAAAGCGGTATTGCAACCTTTACCGACGGCAGTGTAAAAGGCTCCTTGTTTGAACGAATCGCTTTGCCGTGTCCGTTCTCGTGGCCCGTCAGAGTTGCCAATTTGAAACGCTGTCTGCTTGTCACTCGTTTGGCGGTGGATGGAAGCGACAAAGAGGTTGTTTTGGTAAATTTGCATTTGGAAGCCTATGATGACGGCGAAGGAAAAATTGCTCAAACCAAGCTGCTCATGAGCTTTTTACGTCAAGAATACGAAAAAGGCAATTATGTGATTGCCGGCGGCGATTTTAATCAAACCTTCCCCGAGGTTTTGGATACCTATCCGATAACGGGCGACGTATGGACGCCCGGAGTTCTTGAGGAAACAGATTTGCCCGACGGTTTTAAATACGCTTTCGACGGTGACACCCCCTCGTGCCGTCTGCTGAACCGCCCATTGGATGAAAACAGTCAAATGTATATCCTTGACGGATTTATCGTTTCTCCCAACGTGCAAGTGGATTTTGTCGAAACGACAGAATTGAATTTCGCCGCTTCCGACCATAATCCCGTGAAATTGCAGGTAACCTTATTGTCCTGATTTTCACTTTCTCCCGACATTATTAACTGCTGCATACCGGTAATCGAAAATTATGTTTTCGGCTTTATCTGTAACTCAAATATTCAAGAAACCGTTTCATCGCAGGTGAAGCGGTTTTTCTGTCTCTGAGTGCAAGTCCGATATTGCGATACGCCGTAACGTCGAGCTCCTTTGCGATGATTTTATACGGAACTCGCTTTAATATCAGCTCGGGCAATATTGCAATGCCGAGACCGTTTTCCACCATCGACATCACCGCATAATCATCCCAAGTGGTGAATTTCACATTCGGTGTCAGATTATTCTGCTCGAAAATTTCCGATATTTCCGCTTTTGCGCCTTTTTCGAGAAGCATAAAGGGTTCATCACACAAAGCCGACACCGGAAATCTCTCGCACTCCCTCAGCGGGTGGTTTTCGGGAATTATTGCCATCAGTTTATCCCGCTCCAAAAATACGGTTTCAAGGTCGGCGTGTGTCGGCAACCGCAAAAAGCCGCAATCCACTCTGCCCGTATGCACCCATTCTTCAATTTCGTCATAATCGCCTAGCAAAAGCTCATAGTCGATATTCGGGTAATCCTTTTGAAACTTTTTTATGATATTCGGGAGCCAATGAGTTGCAACGCTTGAAAATGTGCCGATGCGTATAAGTCCCGATTGCAGTCCGTTCAGCTCATCAACCTGCATTTTCAGCTTATCGAAATCCGCACAGAGGTTTTGGGCATACGGCAACAGCTTCATTCCGTCGCTTGTGGGCTTTACGCCGTTCTTGCTTCTTTCAAAAAGTGTTATTCCCCATTCTTTTTCAAGATCGGCTATCATTCTGCTGATGCCCGATTGTGTATAGTTTAATATTTCCGCCGCCTTTGTAAAGCTGCCGTATTCCGCCGTCTTTACAAACGAGAGATACTTTTGCAAATTCATATTCATAGCCGTTACCATTCCAAATTGTGATTTTAATTATTACAAACATTCGCTTTTGCTATATTCGATATTATGATATACTGTTTTCAAACAAAAATCAAGGGGGTATCATATGAATAAAAAGGCGTTTTTCAAATACATATTCGCTCTGCTTCTGTTCGGTTCAAACGGCATCGTAGCGAGCTTTATTGATTTGAACAGTCAAAGCATTGTATTGCTTCGCACTCTGACGGGCAGTATACTGCTGATTGCGATTTTCTTTATCGGAGGCGGCAAGCTGACCTTTTATAAGCACAAAAAGCAGCTTTTGTTTCTTGCGGTATCGGGAATTGCAATGGGCACAAGCTGGATGTTCCTTTATGAAGCGTACACCTTGATCGGCGTAGGTATCGCTTCGCTTTTGTATTACTGTGGTCCCGTTATTGTTATCGCCTTATCCCCGCTGTTGTTCGGAGAGAAGCTTACCGCCTATAAAATTATCGGTTTTCTTATCGTTGCCGTCGGCGTTGTTTTTGTGAACGGAAACGCTTTCGGCGGAAATAGCGATATGCTCGGTATCGCCTGTGGCTTACTTTCCGCCGTTATGTACGCATTTATGGTCATTTGCAACAAAAAAGCCAAGGATATAACGGGACTTGAAAATTCCGCATTACAGCTCACAACAGCTTTTTTGACGGTCGCCTTATTTGTCGGCTTGAAGCAAGGCTATGCAATGCAAATTCCGTCATCAAGCATAGTGCCTGTTCTTGTGCTCGGCTTGGTTAACACGGGTATCGGTTGTTATTTTTATTTTTCGTCTATCGGAAAGCTAAAGGTACATACCGTTGCCATATGCGGATATCTGGAGCCTTTATCGGCCGTACTGTTTTCGGTGATTTTCTTAAAAGAAACAATGTCGCCGTTACAGATTACCGGTGCAGTGCTTATCATCGGCGGTGCTGTAATTGCCGAGCTTTTGCACGGTAACAGCCTGACTTGACCGCAACAGCTTGTTGCTTGATTGCGGCTGAGATTTGCGGTATAATAAGTGCGAGGTGATAATTTAATGGACACGAAAGATATTATTCTCGAATTGAGAACAAAAAACGGTATGTCGCAAGATGAACTTGCCGAAAAAGTGTTTGTAACCCGTCAAGCCGTTTCCCGCTGGGAGAACGGCGAAACCACACCGAATACCGAAACCTTAAAACTGTTATCGAAATTGTTTGACGTTTCAATCAATACGCTTCTCGGCTCGCCGAGACAACTCATTTGTCAGTGCTGCGGCATGCCGCTTGAAGACTCTGTCATCAGCAAGGAAAAGGACGGCTTCTTCAATGAAGAATATTGCAAATGGTGCTATGCCGACGGCGAATATATGTACGGCGATATGGACGACTTAATTGACGTGTGCGTAAATAATATGGTCAGCGAAGTTCATCCCGAAGAAGAAGTGCGTGCATATCTTAAAGCTACTCTTCCAAAACTGGATTATTGGAAACGTTATAAGGAACTTGGCGGCAACGGTGCTTTTGAAGAATTCAAGAAAACACTGATTGAAGAAATCAATGTGCTGAACATAGAGGGTATGCCTAAGCTGACAAAGCTGAATGCGCTTGTCGGTAGTTATGTTAACCTTGAATACACTCTTCCGAACGGAAAAACAGTAAGGTATCTTGACGACAACGCCACTTACCTCGGCAATCAGCTTGAGAGCGAATTCGGCGGCAGATGCTTCGGTATTGTCGCAAATATGGACTTTATCCTCATTTGCACATACGGGGAAAACGGTGAAAATCCCGAGCTTGTGATATATAAAAAGAGATAAATTCGGAAAAATGTGTTTTTTGTGCTCAAAAATCTCGAAAAAATGTGCGAAAAGCGCATTGAAAAACCGTTAAAAACGTGTTGTACTATAATCACCGCTCTAAAAGTAAGTCAGCTTCCTCGTTTAAGAAGTATATCGCAGACCACAAACCGGAACATGCCGTTTAAGGCGGTTTCGGATGTATCAGTTGCGGCTACCGAGGGCTTTTCTGTATTCGCTCGGCGTACAGCCGTAAAATTTGTGAAAGATTTCCGTGAAATAGCTTGCTCCCGAAAATCCGACCTCGTAAGCTGCCTGAGTTACCGTTATATCGCCCGATGCCAGCAATTCGCCGGCTTTTCTCAGACGTAGCCGCGTAAGGTATTCGTTCGGAGTTTGATTGAGATACTTTCTGAAAATTTCGCAACAGCCGGTTTTTCCGACTTTCCCGGCCGAGGCGATGTCCCCAAGGCTGAGCTTTTCGGCATAATTTCGATTTATGAACGAAACCATATCCTTTAATGCGGAAAGCTGATGCCCTTTTTGAGTTTGCTCACGTCTCATTGATACCGCATTTTCACACAGCAAAATCCAAATGCTCAAGAATGCACGTTGTATTTTCAGCTCCGAAAGAGCATCGTTCTTGACGGCGTAAATTTCTTGTGTCGCAGATAAAATATCCTTTTTCCACTTGCTGTTATCTTTCAGATGGCAAAAAGGTATTTGCTCATTGAAAAGAATGGGGCTGATGTATTTTTCTTCTGCCGTTTTTGAGGAGCAGAGCAAAATCGGATGAAGCAGTATACAAATAAATTCACATTCGCTTTTTTCTTCCGAAAAGCCGAAATGCAGCTGCTTCGCATTCACAAAAACGCCTTCGCCTTGCTTTAACAGAATAATCTCACCGTTGATATTGTATTGCATTTGCCCCGAAAGAATTAAAATCAATTCTATGTCGTCGTGCCAATGACTTTCGGCGGCGTAATTCGGATATGCGGATAGTTTCCCTTTTCTGATATAGGCGGGATAATCCGCTCTGTCGTACAAAACCCTTTCCGAACGGTCAGCTTTGATGTCAGGATATGCCATATCTTTCTCCCGAAATATTGTTATATTATTTCGCACTATTTATATAGAAGTCAGTTGACGGTGCGTAGTATAATTATAATACAAAATATAATCTTGTCAACTGAACGGGAGGAATAATTATGACTATGCGAGAAAGAATTAAGCAGGGAAAGCTGTTTACGGATATGTGCGAGGGACTTCCGAAAGAGCGTCAAAAAGCAAAAAAGCTGCAAAGAAAATTCAATGACTCCGATACGGCTGCGGCGAGAATGGCAATAATGGCTCAAATTTTCGGTAAGCCCACCTTTGCCTGGATTGAATCGCCCTTCTATTTCTGCTACGGCAAGCATATTCATATGGGAAAAGAATGCTATCTCAACGTCAATTGCAATTTTATCGACGACGGCGATATCTATATAGGTAATAAAGTAATGTTCGGTGCCGCCGTGACAATCGCAACAGTTGGTCATCCAATAAAACCCGATATGCGTAAATATATGTATGCCGACCCCGTACATATTGGCGACAATTGCTGGATAGGTTCAAACGCAGTGATTTGCCCCGGTGTCACAATAGGCGAAAACACTGTTATCGGTGCGGGAAGCGTGGTCACAAAGGATATACCCGCAAATGTTATTGCCGTCGGAAATCCATGCAGAGTCATTCGCGAAATTAGTGAGCAGGACGAGATATACTATTATAAGGACAGGAAATTCGCTGACAGCGGAATTGACGAGGATTGAATTAAAAGGGAAAGTCGATAAAATTATCAATTAGCAATTGGAATTTTATTGTAAGCTGAAAGGCATTTTGCCTCCCTTGCCGGAGAGAGCCCAAAACTGAAAGCGGAAAGTTATATTGCCATCCTGCCTAACAGCAATGGATTAGATTTTACGCAAAGGACATAGAAGTATTTATACAAGAGAGGGATATATATTGAACACAACTATACAATAGATATTTGTAAATAGAAGATACTCGTGAATAGATATTCGTAAAATCCAACAATGCGATAAAAAGTCAAATATGTATCCGGTAAATTCATCAATAGCGTAAAATTTGTCCAAAATTCGTCTATACAATAAGTATATATATTGAAACAAAAAACGCATAAAAAAATTTCGGGCTTTCACCCCGATATAGAGTATAGCAAAAGAAAAACAAGTGCAGATATAGTACGGCCCCGTCGAAACACACGGATACGTTGAGAAGAAGGGAAAAGAAAAAGCGAAAAAGG
>CAYNUD010000100.1:0-6252 GCA_964400315.1 uncultured Clostridium sp.
GCTCATACGGGCGATTGGCGTGTGAATGCCGCACATCCGAACGGGCTTGTTGACGTTGCCGAAAGAATACATGCGGACGGTCTGAAATTTCTTCTCTGGTTTGAGCCGGAAAGAGTTATCAAGGGAACGCCCGAGTCGCTTGAGCATCCCGAATATTTCATCAAGCTTGAAAACGACAATAATCTTCTTCTCGATTTGGGCAACGATGAGGCGTGGAAATATTGTTTTGATATGCTCAGTGAAAAAATTGAAACGCTCGGTCTCGACTGCATGCGTCAGGATTTCAATTTCAGACCGCTTCCTTTTTGGCGCAGTGCCGATGCCGAGGATAGACAGGGAATAACGGAAATAAAGCATATAACGGGGCTTTACAGGCTGTGGGATGCTCTGTTGGAAAGATTCCCAACCCTCATTATCGACAACTGTGCAAGCGGCGGCAACCGAATTGACATAGAAACACTGCGCCGCTCGGTTCCGCTTTGGCGCAGCGATATGGCATGCCCCGCAAACTATCCCGCAGAACACAATCAACTCCATAATGCATCGTTCGGTTCGTGGCTTCCCTACAACGGGACGAGTACGGGCCGTGTCTACGGAGCATATCAATGCCGCAGCGCCTATGCGGGCGCGTTGACTACCAATTACACCTTTTCGTCACGGGATGATTTCGGAAGCGAACCCGAACAGCTTGAAAGTTTGAAATCTGCCGTTTGCGAATACAAAAAGGTGCGTGAATATTTCTATGCCGACATATATCCGCTTTCGGAAATTACGGCGGCAAACGATATCTGGTTTGCCGTACAGTATAACCGTCCCGAAAATTCCGACGGTGTGTTACAGGTGTTCAAACGTGAAAATTCCAGCGGCGTGACATATTGCTACAAGCTTTACGGGCTCAGTGCCGATAAAAAATATTTATTTACCGATGCCGATGGAGGAGAGGATTTTGTTCTTGACGGTAAGACTCTCACCGAATGCGGATTTGAAGTGACGGTAAGAGAACGGCGTAAGGCTAAGCTGTATTTTTACAGAGAAATTTGAATCTTGTCGGATTTCAAGAATCGTAATCGGCTTTTTGTATATTTTGCCGCACTTGTGTTGTTTTGATAAAAAATCCTCCTGCAGTAGGAGGATTTTTTTACATGTGTTTTTACCGCAATTGCTCACTTTTGTATATTGATTTTTTGTGCGATATCTGTTAAAATGGATAAAAATTACTTAGGAGGATATGAATGAAGAAATCCTTTTCAAGGGCATTTGCCCTTATTTTTGCGCTAATTATAGTTTTCTCATGCGCTCTTCCGTGCTTCGCCGCAGATGTTCCCGCAGAAACACCTAATGAAAGCATTGTCGACACGCCGACACAGCCTATTACCGTCGAGCCGACTCTTGAAGTGACGTCGGAAAGTCTTTCGGTTTTCGTCGGAAAAACCGTTCAGCTTACGGCAACGGTTACGGGAGTGGAAACTCAGCCCCAAATAAGCTGGTATACTCTTGACGGCAACATTGCTTCCGTTAATGCGAACGGTCTTGTATCGACTAAAAAGGCGGGAAGAGTGGAGATAGTCGCAAAAGCAACGGTTGACGGTAAAGAAATCACGGGCGGCTTCGTTGTAAATGTTGTGACCAGGAATAATCCCGTCAAAAATCTTCTTGTTGATAAACAGGTTCTCAGCTATAAGTACAGCTATACGGACGACTACTATTATACCAACGATAAGGACTGCTGGCAGCACAATTTCGGATTTGCGAAGTTCTATGATATTGTTGCTCCCTACATGCTTCTTGAATATGATTACGTAAGAGTATATTTCACTTATGACGACAGAGATTGGATGATTCAAATGTGGAAGGGTCAGTACGGTCTGCTGTTCTACGGCAGTGAAATGGGTATATATCGCAGAGATGTCAGCGAGGAGGAGCCCGGACTCTTTACATTCTATGGCTGTCCGACCGAAAAAGATTGGATAAAAATGGAGATGTCTTTGTATCACGACGAAACCGGCAACGGCAATTACGTTCGTGAGCTTACAAGAGACTATGACGATTATTGGTGGTGTACGGGCTTCAAGTCGGGTCATCTTCGCCGTGAAGAACCTGCAACGGAGCTTAGAATGACCGGCAGACTTACGCTCAAGGATCAGGAAATGACCGACCTTTTCGTCGAGGGCCTTAAGGAATGCGGATTTAAGCAGACGGAAAACGCCGACAATATCGGACTTGACGAGTTTTATGCCGAGGGCACAGATGTAAGGCTTTGCTGGCAGAATATTTCGGATGCGGAAAATACAATGCCTATCAAAATCACCGCAGGCGCTATGATAGTCGCAAGCGCGCTTTCCGTTCTCCTCTTCCTTGCAATGATGTTCGGCATGTTCGGAATGTTTGCATTCATATTCTTCATTTAAGTTATAGATAAAATTAATGCAGCTCGCACTGAGTTCCCCGTTCGGGGATATGCAGTGTGAGCTGATTTTTATTTGAAAATCGGCAATTAACTGTTGACAAATCGTTCTACATAGTGTAGTATAAAGATACTACAAGATGTAGAATACATTGTATCGGCAGGTGATTGAAACATGGAAAACGAAATAGAATTAAGTCTCGGAAAAATCGAATCTCGATTTGCCGATATTATTTGGAGCAAAGAGCCTGTCAGCACAACCGAGCTTTCAAACATCGGCAAAGATACCTTCGGCTGGAAAAAGACCACAACCTTTACGGTTATCAAGCGTTTGTGTGACAAGGGGATTTTTGAAAAAGAGGGTAGCTTGATTAAGTCTCGCATTAAGCGTGAAGAATTTTATTCCTTGCAAAGCCGACAATTTGTTGCCGAAAAATTCGATGGCTCTCTGCCTGCTTTTCTTGCGGCGTTTGCCTGCGGAGAAAAATTTACCGAGGAGGAGGTAAATCAACTTCGAGAGTTGATTGCAAACTGCGATGATTGAAAGACTGTTTGATATTTTCATCCAAACGGCAAATGTCGGACTTGCGGCAAGCTGTTTGATTTTATTCGTTTTATTGCTTCGTCTCATTATCAAGAAATTGCCGTCGAAATATTATTGCATTATGTGGAAGCTCGTCGGACTTCGTTTGATTTTTCCGATATCTTTCAAGCGCAGTTTCGGTTTTTTGTCCGCCGCAAGCTCGGATTTCTTCGGAGAAAAAACCGCCGAATCGCTGTATACGAGCGATACAATCGCAAAATATGTAGCTTTTTCAATCCCTGACCCCAACCGTCAAATTGAAAACAGCGACAAATTTTCTGCGGCAATATGTTTAATATGGCTGTCGGGAATTATGATTTTTCTTTTGTATATGCTCGTAAGCACTATTCGTGTCAAGCACCGTGTTGCTTCGGCTGTTCACATAAACGAAAATGTGTGGGAATTCGACGGAATTTCAACGCCGTTTGTTTTCGGTCTCATCAAACCTCGCATTTTTGTTCCGTCAAGTATGCCGGAGCAAAGCCGCCGCTGTGCTTTGTTTCACGAAAAAGCACACATCAAGCAAAAAGACAATATATGGAAGCCGATAGGGTTTTTGATTTCGGCATTTTATTGGTATAATCCTGTAATATGGCTTGCTTTTTTCGCTTTTTGTCATGATATTGAAACCGCATGTGATGAAACTGTTATCGAAAATCACAATGATTTGCGGAAAGAATATCTTAACTCTCTGCTGAACCTTTCGACTTCGGGCACATCCAACTTTGTTTGTCCCCTTTCGCTTGGAAAAATCGGTTTAAAAAAGAGAATATTGCATATCGGCAAATATAAAAAACGCAATGTTGTCTTTTCGGTGTTTGGAATAGTGCTGTGTGTTTTGGTTGCGGGAGCATTGCTTACCGTCAAAACCGACTTTTTCGGCTCCGGCGGTAAATTACCCGACAGTGAGCCGTCATATAGGTACATTTATCAATCGGACTATGATTCTGCGGGCTTGGTACTGTTTACGGACGATAAAAGCTATACATTTTCGCAGTCGTTTTTGAGCAGTTATATTGATACGGGCAAATACGAAGAACATGACGGCTGTTTACTGCTGAAATCCGACAACGGATACACATATTATTTTGACATCAAAAATGATAAACTTGTTTTTCATGCCGCATTTTCGTCCGAAATGCCTGCTTACAGGTATAAACCGGACGACGAAAAAACAAAAAAATCCGTATCCGACGGAGCGGTGTTTCGGATAGAAAATTAGCAAAAAGAGCTGCGGTTTTTGCCGCAGCTCCGTTTGTTTTATGACTTTTTGAAAATTACTTATAAAGCGGGCCGTAGTTTTCACAAGCTCTGAAATCCGCACCCTCGAGGTCCTTTGTTCCGAATGCACCCCAGCAAGCGGGACGGAAAATCTTCGCGTCGGGAACATTGTGCATTGCAACGGGAATTCTGAGCATTGAAGCCATGGTGATGATATCCGCACCGATATGTCCGTAGGAAATCGCACCGTGGTTTGCGCCCCAATTGTTCATCATATCATATGCCGACTTAAACGCAAGGGAGTTGCCGTCACATCTGGGAGCGAACCATGTGCAGGGCCATGTGTAGTCGGTTCTCTTCCAAAGCACGTCGGAAACCTCATCAGACAGGCTGACGGTCCAGCCCTCCGCTATCTGGAGAACGGGGCCGAGACCCTTGACAATGTTAAGTCTTATCATCGTAGCGGGCATCTGTGCTCTTGTAAGGAAGCGTGAAGAATATCCGCCGCCTCTGAAATAGCCGTTGTCTGCGGCGTTCCAGGTGGTAGCTTCGAGCATTTTTTCGATATCCGCATCGTTTACGTCATACCAAGGCTTAATTACGCCATTGCCGTTTTCGTCCTTGACCTCTCCGCAAGCGTCAAGGCAGCAGGCACCCGAGTTGATAAGGTGGATAAATCCGCCCGCATCCTTTGCAACGCCCTCAATGTCGTAGCCTGTGACTCTCTTTACGGAGTCGGCGCTCCAATATGTACGAACGTCCGCGAACATCTGGGGCCTGTTGGTAAGTAGCTTCATAAAGAGCATACCGATACCGTTGAGCGTATCGTTTTCGGTTGCGAGAACATAAGGCTCTCTTGCGCCGTTCCAATCGAATGAGGTGTTGAGCATTGCTTCGGCGAAGTCGGCGTTGGGATAGAAGTCAGTCCACTGACGCTGACCCTGGAAGCCCGCAACGATGGCGTTGTGGCCGACCGCTTCTTCCTCACAGCCTGCGGGAAGCTTGTCGTTGCCGTTCATCAAATCCTTGATAATGCACATCATCTTGACGGTGAATTCCCAATCCTTTTCTTTCTGTTCGTCGCTCTTTCTGACAAATTCGGGGTTCTTGTCGAAGCCCTCTTTGCACTTTTCTTTTGTCCATTTGAGAGCTTTTTGGAATTCCGCTTCGTCATAGATGCCCTCGGTCATTCGACGGATAATCTCAACTTCGTCAACGGATTCAACTCTCATGCCGAGATATTCTTCGATAAATTCGGGGTTAATCGTCGAGCCTGCGATACCCATGCAGATTGAGCCTATCTGGAGATATGACTTGCCTCTCATTGTTGCGGTTGCAACGGCGGCTCTTGCAAAGCGCAGGAGCTTTTCTTTTACGTCCTCGGGCATATTCGTGTCGTCTGCATCAAGAACATCCTTGCCGTAAATGCCGAATGCGGGCAAGCCCTTTTGAGCGTGAGCGGCAAGAACGCTTGCAAGATAAACAGCGCCGGGTCTTTCGGTACCGTTGAAGCCCCAAACGCCCTTAATGGTGTTCTTGTCCATATCCATGGTCTCGGAGCCGTAGCACCAGCATGGAGTAACGGAAAGAGTGATGTCAACTCCCTCTTTTTTGAACTGAGCGGCACAGGCGGCAGCCTCGGCAACTCTGCCTATGGTGGTGTCGGAAATGACAACCTTTACGGGCTCGCCGTTTGAGTATTTGATGTTTTCCTCAAAGAGCTTTTTTGCGGCATATGCCATGCCCATGGTCTGCTCTTCGAGAGACTGACGAACGCCGAGAGGGCCTCTTCTTGCGTCAATGATGGGGCGAATACCAATAACGGGATAATCGCCGATAAGTCTGCTTTTTGCCATTTTAAATCGTCCTTTCAATGGTTTTATGTTTGTATTTTTGTTTGTTGGTTAGAATTTCGCTTCGGCTTGCAGTTGAAATTGGCTGTCCCCTTTTTGTGAAAGACACCGGGAGAGAAAAGATAAACAATTAAATCCGGTCGTAAATTCGCAAAATCATCTCTCCCTCAGTCACTTCGTGACAGTTCCCT
>CAYNUD010000101.1:0-6212 GCA_964400315.1 uncultured Clostridium sp.
ATACGTTTGAAAACCTTTATTGCGTGGGCAGAAACGGACAGCATCGCTATAACAACATGGATCACTCCATGGCAACTTCTTTTGAAGCGGTATCTAATATTCTCAGCGGCAAAAAGACTAAAGAAAACATTTGGGGCGTAAATACCGAAGCGGAATATCACGAGGAAGCAAGCAATGAAAAGAAATCATAAAGCGGCGGCGACAATTATTTTGGTGTTTCTGCTTGCGGCGGGAGTTGAAATGCTCCTTGCGAATTTTGCTTTTATTTCATACGGCGGAAATGCGCAAATTACCGATTATCATCCCGATTTTGAATATGAAACCGTTTCCGATGAAGAAACGCGGATTTGGTTGAACGGTCTCGGCTTTGACATTAATTCCGTTTCATTAAAAGCAAGGACTTCCGATGAAAATATCCGGCCGTATTTTGCGACCGTTAAGCTCTATGTAAATACTCGGGATTCCGATGCCTACAGTTTGCTTCTTTCGAAGGAGATATCTATAGAGAAAGAAGAAATCTTGCATTTTGATGCTGTCGTTCCCATAAACGGTATTCTCATTACTTTTGACGAGGCTTTTGAAGTGGACGACATCATTGTGAATCCCACATACTCACTCAGATTCAACTCGGTGAGATTCCTTTTGATTTTTCTTGCGGCGGAGCTTGCTTTTCTTATGAAGTATAACGGAATGGGCAAACGTCTGCGAGCAAAGCTCGGCGAAAAAGGTGCGAAAACAATAGCCGTTGCACTCTGTGTTGCCGTTTGCGGTGTGTTTTCGGTTCTCGGAGCAACTGCGGAAAGCGAACCTGTTATCGAGTATCCTCTTAGCGGAAATGTTGAAAATTACAGTCCGTATGTTCAGCAGTTCGATGCTTTTCAAAAGGGACAGTTGAATATTGACGTTGAACCCGACGAACGCTTGCTTGAGCTTCAAAATCCATATGACCCTAACCAAAGAAATGATATTGATTATCTTTGGGACAGAGCTTTTTATGACGGAAAATACTATTCTTATTTCGGTGTTGCACCGATTATTACAATTTATTATCCGTTTTGGCTGATTACAGGTTCGTTACCTAACGATACGGCGGTCAAGACAGTTTTTGCCGTGCTTGCGGCGGTTTTTCTGCCGCTTGCCGTGTTTGAACTGTCAAAACTGACGAAAAAAAAGATAACTCCGTGGTTCGTCTGCATGGCGGCGGTGGGAGCGTTTTTTGCAAGTCTTGTACCTGTCATGCAAAGAGGAAGAGCACAGTTTTATTATATAGCGGTGCTTGCCGCAGAGGCATTTTTGTCGCTGTTTGTATTTCTTGCGGTGCGGGCGCTGAATTCTGATAACCGTACAGCTCGGCTTTGGTTGCTTGCGGGAGCGGGAACGGCGTTCGGCCTCGGTTTTCATTCAAGGATAAATACTGTGTTTCCTGCGGCGATTGTTGCGATAGTATTCCTGCTTGTGTATTTAGTTAAGAGCGTTAAAAATAAGAAGCTCGGTGAATTTTTCGCAAATGCGGCGGCTCTCGGAGCTCCGGTTGCGGCGGCGTTGATGTTTTCGCTTGCGTACAATTATTTACGCTTCGGAAGTCCTTTTGAATTCGGAACGAGTTATCAGCTTACTGTTCTTGACACCTCGCTCTACAAACTCGATTTGAGCGGCGTTATACCCTGCATTCTGTACTATTTTATTCAACCGCTGGGTGTTTCCGGAGAATTTCCGTTTCTGCATATGCAAAACATCGGTATATTCGGCTATTACAGGCCGCTCTATGTTGACCGCAATTTCGGCATAGCGGTGTTACCGTTTACTTGGATTTCGGCATCAATGCCCTTTGCATGGAAAAAACTGTCGGCAACAAAGAGAATAATTCTTGTCGGGTGTGTGTTTGCGATATTTGTAACCGCCCTTACCGATTTCTGTCTCGGCGGTGTAATTTTTCGGTATATTGCCGATATCGCACCTGCGGTGGCGTTGTTTTCTGCCTTCGTTTTGATCGAATTATATGCAAGTACCGAAAACCTCGGCATGCGGCGCGTAATAAAATATCTCGGGACCGGACTTTGCATCGTGACGGCGGTTGTATGTCTGGCGGTATCCTTAGATTATGACGGTAATTTTGTTGAATATTCACCGTCGGTTTATTCCGCACTTAAAAGCTTCTTTATGTTTTGGGAATGATAGGAGGCATTATGGAAAAAGTTAAAAGCAAAAAGAGCAGTATACTGTTCGGGGCAGCGACCGCATTTTTTACTTTTGCCGTGTTTATGATAGTGTATTATATCGTCTTTCCGTCCGAAGCCTATTTTCATGCGGACTGTACCGATACGATTTTGTGGGCACAGGCGAGCCTTGATTCGAAAAGCATATTCAATCCGGATTTCGGATATGCCGCAACACTTCCGTTCGGAGGAACAATGATAATGATTCCTCTTGTTGCGATTTTCGGAGTCGGTATGACGGCTCATCACATAGGCATGATTATTTTCACTTTGCTTATGTTTGCTTCGTTTTTGCTTTTGTGCCGCAGTATTGAAATGAGCATTTCGTCCTCGCTTTTTACTGTGGGAGCACTTGCCTTTACATTGTGTGCTTCCGAAAAACTGCGTGAGATTTTTTATGAGCATGTCATTTATTACAGCATTTGCGTTGTGATGATCAGCGTTTTGCTCTCATTGCTCATCCGTTTTGAAAAGGCGTGTCAAGGCGGAAATAAAAAGAAAGTCGCCGTTTTAGCTTCAATGGCGGTAGTTTTCACTGTTTGCAGTGCCCTTGACGGCATACAGGTTCTTGCATTAGGAATATTCCCCGTGCTGTTTGCTTTGGCTGCCGATATATTTTTCGGCAAAGAAAAAATCCTCTCAAAGAAAAATCGTGCGGCGGAGCTCGGAATTGCAATCACCGTTGTTGCAATGGCTGTGGGTGTCCTTATTTTCGTAATGCTTCCGAAAGGTATCACCGTCAAATACAGTGACTATTATTATTCATATTCCGATATGGGAGAATGGATCGCAAATCTTGAAAAATTACCGATTGAATGGTTCCGTCTGTTCGGTATTAATGCCGAATCCGGTATGAATATTATTTTCAGCTTTGACTCGATAATAAATATTATCAAACTTGCGGTAAGCGTAATAATTCTGCTTGTCCCGATTGTCGGATTTGTGTTTATGCGCAGACTTAAAAAGCCTCAGCGTTACGCTGTGCTTGCTCATTTTGGCATCAGTGCCGTGATAGTGTTCGGCTTTGTTTTTGGCGTGCTTTCAACGGCGAATTGGCGTTTAAGCCCAATGATATGCACCGGCTTGCTGGCATCGGCGGCAACTTTTACGGGAATGCGCAAAAATCCCGTTTCGGTTAGATTCGAATCGCTTATTGCCTGCCTGCTTGTGCTTTTGTCCGTTGTTTCAACTGTGACAATTGCCCAAATGCCTCGGAACGGCATTGAATTTAACCCAAAATACGGCATTATCAAGGAACTTGAAGGCAGGGGACTTGATTACGGATATGCGACCTTCTGGAATTCTCAGGTAATAACCGTTCTTTCGGATTCCCGTGTACGGGCGGCAAATGTCGACGTTGATTCCAACGGCGTTACACCTTGCAAATATCAGGCAAATGTCAAGTGGTTCGAAAATCAAGAGGATGTGGATAAATATTTTCTTCTGCTCTCGGATGCCGAAGTCGAAACGTTGAGGGCAACAGACGATTGGATTTTGTGTGATGCACTTACTGTAGAACGGATATATTTTGACGGCTGGACGGTGCTCGTTTTTGACAACACGGCTTTTCTCAGTTGAAATCGGCAAGTCTTACAATTAACCAATATACACAGCTTATCGGCGGCGGGGCAAAACCTGCCGCTGTTTTTATTATCGAAACACATTTTTCCACTGTGTCCGAAATATCCGTTGCTCCCTGTGTTACGGGACTGTCACTGCTTCCGAGAACAAGAACGGCGGCATCGCGGTCATAGATGATTTTTTGCGAGTTTTCGTCCGCTATGCAGGTGAATACGGCACAAAAAGTTACTGCAAGGCACAATATGGCGGTAACGGCGTAAATCTTCCATATTTTCATTTTACTACTCCTTTATGTGTTCGTCCATGAGTGAGGCGAGAGCCGATGCAAGAAGTCTGCCCGAATAGCATGCCTCCTCGAGTGTGTTTGCTTCACTTCCCATTTCTATCAGCAGACTGAAATGCGTGATATCCATGTTGTACTTGCGTTGAGAAAACAGCACGGGACGCATCAGACCCGGAAACATATCCTCACACCGCTTTTGAAGCCGCAAGGCAAAGCGCAGATTGTATTCCCAATCGGGGAAATCTTCAACCTTGCCTTCTTCCGCTCCGGTGATTATCATGAGCTGGGCCGCTTTTTTACCGCCGATTTCCGTTATCGGCTTTATCTTTGTGCCGTCATCAAGCGTAATCGAATCGCGGTGGATGTCAAGGACTATCTGTATTTGCGGATTTTCCGCAAGGAGTTTTTCAACAGTCTTTCTCGAATGCGGATAAGAGCCCGTGTAATTGTCGTCATGTATAGTTTTGTCATGAATAACAGTATACCCTTTTTTTGTAAGATAATTCTCGATTTCCGTGCCAACTCGCACAACGTTTATCGCTTCGTCGTTGCTGCGTGACGTGCTTCCTTCGGCGTACGAGCTTCTCTCGATAAGCTCGTACCCCTCCGAGGTGTGGGAATGAAAAATCAAAACCGCCGGCTTCGATTTATCCAGCGAAAGCTCGAACGGTTCGGCAAGCACTTTCTCAATGTCAAGCGACTTCGTATCGGTCGTATTGCGTACTTTGACGTTTTCAAAAATGTGCGTTGCTCCTGTTTTTCCGTATGTAGTCGGTTTAATATCGGCATCCCGTTTGTCGTCGGCAAGAAGCTCCGTATATTTTTTGATTATCGCAAGAATGTCGGCGGGAGTTTGCGTAATGTCATCGGCGATTGTGTTCGGTACCGTAATGTCCGTGTGTGTGGCAGACAGGACTTCACTTGTCTCGGACACGGTTCGGGTACTTTCTTTTTTCGGAGCGCGGAACATTATTTCCGCCGATGCGAGAGACAGCTTGCCCGCACTGCCGCTGATAAGAATTGCGGTAACAGTGAGAATACATATAGTTATACTGATGATTTCGTGCGATTTTTTGTTTGATTTTCTGCTGTTCATTTTCCCGCTCCCATGCTTTTTTATTATGTATATGCATTACCGCGGAAAAAAATTATATTCTGAAGTTTATAACAAAAATCCGCTCTCATTGTGATGTGCAATCCGAAAATCGGCTGTTTGGGGATGCACTTTAATTGAGGACGGATTTTTAACAGAAAAGATAATTTGAAACAGCGGATTATTCTTCCGTTTGTTTACCCAAAAACGATGCCGCAACCTGCGCAAGCTTCGTTTCCGTTTGGGTGGGACAAGAGCCGTTTTCGTGCATGAGTAAAACCAGTGAGCCCGAAACATCCCCGCCTCCGATAATAGGAAAAGCCACAGCGGCATTTTTGTCAATTCCCTCAACGGGCCTGAGTTGCTCACTGCCGTCGCCGCATATATAATTTTCACGTTTTTCCATGAGCAATTCGAGACTTTGGCTGACTCTGCGGTCGATAATTTCTTTTTTGGAAACGCCTGCACAAGCAATAACACTGTCGCGGTCAGTTACAACCACCGCAAGACCGGTGCTCCTGTTCAGCACGTCCGCATATTGAGCCGTAATAGATGATAATTCACCTATGGGCGAATACTTTTTGAATATAACTTCACCGTCCGCATCAGTGTAAATCTCCAACGGGTCGCCTTCGCGGATGCGCATTGTGCGGCGGATTTCTTTAGGAATGACGACTCTGCCGAGGTCGTCAATTCTTCTGACAATTCCTGTTGCTTTCATTTTACCAATCTCCTCTTAATTCATTCGGAGCCTCTCGACTCCGACATCGGTTAATTTGCCATGTTATTTTTGTCACAAAAAGCAGAATTATTCTGACTTTGGTAACTGCCGATAAAATCACGCACAGCGGCTTGCGAAGTACGATGAAAAATTGTTTTTATTATCCAATCGAGTATATTTTATGAAATTGATGTTGTGCTCGAAAGGGGCGATAAGTAACTGTCGGCTTGCAGTTAGCTTTAATGTGGTAATAGAGCTTGCCTCCTAGATTGTCAAGCCAAGTGCAACACTTTAGCAAGATATTCATTAGGGGACAAA
>CAYNUD010000102.1:0-5706 GCA_964400315.1 uncultured Clostridium sp.
ATATGATGCGCCGTATTCAATACAGATTTCTCTGAACGCTCTGTCCGCAACGCCCGCCATGGGTGCAAGTGCGGCACCCGTATTTATTTCAAAATCACCGATTTTCATTTATGATTCCTTTCGGTTGTTATATTACTGAAACTATGATAACATCAATCAATTTCGATTTCAACAGATTTTTTTCGTCATTTTTCAAAAAAACGGTGAAAATTTCGGAAAGTATGTTATACTGTATGGTGAGGTGATATTATGAAGCTGCTCGCAATTGACGGCAACAGCATTCTTAACCGTGCATTTTACGGAATTAAACTGCTCACTACCAAGGACGGTTCAAAATTCACAAACGGTATTTACGGCTTTTTGAATATACTTATCAAACTGCGTGAGGAGGTATCTCCCGACGCGGTGGCAATTACCTTTGACGTCAAAGCCCCGACGTTTCGTCATAAAATGTATGACGGATATAAAGCTAACAGAAAGGGTATGCCTCCCGAGCTTGCACAGCAGCTCCCCGTGCTTAAAGAGCTTCTCGCCGCTTTGGGCTATAAAATACTCGAATGTCCCGGCTGGGAGGCTGACGATTTACTCGGCACTCTTGCGGAAGCCTGCTCGGAAAACGATTTTTGCTTTATCGCAACAGGTGACAGAGATTCTTTGCAACTCGTGCGAGAAAACGTCAATGTTTTGCTCGCTTCAACCAAAATGGGCAAGCCGCAAAGCGTTCGATACGATATCGCCAAAATCGCCGAGGATTATTCCGTCCCCTCTCCCGAGCTTTTAATTGACATAAAAGCTCTTATGGGCGACAGCTCGGACTGCATTCCCGGAGTTGCGGGTATCGGTCAAAAGACGGCAAGCGAGCTTGTGTCAAAATACGGCACTATAGATGAAATATACTCGTCGCTCGACACTCTCGACATCAAAAAAGGCGTTCACGACAAGCTTGCCGCCGACAAGGACTCGGCATTTCTCAGCCGTACCCTCGGCACAATTCGCACCGATGCGCCCGTTGACACCGACTATTCGTCATATATTCCGCAAGACCCCGATGCATTCAAGGTCACTTCAATGCTTTCGGAGCTCGAAATGTTCAAGATGATAGAACGCTTCAATCTCAAAGCCGTGCCCGTTGCCGAAAAGTCGGAGGCGGCACCCGAGGTTTCCCTTGAAATATATGCGCAAAGCGATTTGAAGCTTCTGCTGAACACACTCAGAAAAAACGGCAAAGCGTTTTTCCTGTTTGATAACGGTATTTTTTCGTTTTCCGCACTCAACGGCATTGCACAGGTCTTGCCCGTCAATGACGGATATGTGGAATTTTGTACCGACTTCCTTTTTGACAATACAATTGAAAAATTCACATACGACACAAAGAATCTGTATGCGTTTTTTGCCGATTATCGTGACGACATTAAAATTAACGGTATTGCCGGCGATGCCATGCTCAGCGCATATGTACTCAACCCCTCCTCGGGCGAATACGGCTTGCACAGAATTATCGCAGAATATGCAGGCACTGAGCTTGAAGCCGAGGATGAAGCCGTTTTTGCGGCATATCTGCCCGCAGCGTTCGGAAAAATGAACGAAGAAATAAAAAATAACGGTCAGGAAAGACTGCTTTCGGAAATCGAGCTTCCTCTCGCCGAGGTTCTCGCTTCAATGGAGCGTGAGGGCTTTCTCGTCGATGCCGAGGGAATAAAAAAATTCGGGGATATGCTTTCCGAACGGATAGAAAAGCTCGTTACCGATATTTATGCTCTTGCCGGCTGTGAATTTAATCTCAATTCGCCCAAACAGCTCGGTGAGGTTCTTTTCGAAAAGCTCGGCCTGCCCGCAAAGAAAAAGACGAAAAACGGTTATTCCACCAACGCCGACGTGCTCGAGGGTCTTGCGGCGGATTATCCCGTCGTTGCGAAAATTCTCGAATACCGTACTCTTGCAAAGCTCAAGTCCACCTACTGCGACGGTCTGCTGAAGTCTATAGAGTCCGACGGCAGAATACGCTCTACCCTCAATCAAACCGAAACACGCACCGGCAGAATATCCTCGACCGAACCGAATTTGCAAAACATTCCCGTGCGTTCCGAGCTCGGCAAGGAAATGCGAAAATTCTTTATCGCCGATAAGGGCAAGGTTCTTATTGATGCCGACTATTCGCAAATAGAGCTTCGTGTTCTCGCCCATGTCGCAAAAGACAAAAATATGCTCGATGCATTCAACAACGGCGACGACATCCACACAATCACCGCTTCGCAGGTGTTCAATATGCCCCTTATGATGGTTACTCCGCTAATGAGAAGCCGTGCAAAGGCGGTAAACTTCGGTATCGTTTACGGTATCGGTGCATTTTCGCTCGCAAAGGATATCGGCGTAAGCCGTGCCGAGGCCGACAGCTACATCAAGGGCTATCTTACGCATTTCGGCGGCGTTGACGGGTATATGAAAAACGTCATCGAAAAAGCAAAGGAGTCGGGCTATGTCGAAACGGTATTTACCCGCCGAAGATATCTTCCCGAGCTTCGTTCGTCCAACGGAATGCTTCGTGCTTTCGGTGAAAGAGTGGCACGAAATATGCCCATTCAGGGCACGGCCGCCGATATAATCAAAATTGCAATGATAAGAGTACATCGAGAGCTGCAAAAACAGTGCTTCGGTGCAAAGCTGATAATGCAGATACACGACGAATTGATAGTTGAAGCTCCCGCGGAAGAAGCGGACAAGGTTGCAAGCATAGTAAAGCGTGAAATGGAAAACGCCGCAAAAATGCGTGTTGCCCTGCAAGCGGATGTCGGTATAGGCAAAAGCTGGTATGATGCAAAATAAAATCAAAGCACTCGGTATCACCTTGCCGGTGAAAACGGGTGCTTTTTATTCTTAATTCTTTTCGATATTTCCGTTTGTGCAAAACGCACAAAACAATTTTCGGCATTTTTCACTGCAACAATTTCCGCAGTTTTATCCACTTATTATGTGAAAGGAAAATTTTATCGAAAGAGGTGCAGTCTATGAGGGAATGATGTTTTGTTTTGGTAACTGTATTAAAACGAAAGGATATTATAAGGTGGTTTTATGCATAAAAAATCAATCGTCATTTTAACGCTTATATCCGTTCTTATAATCGGAACCGTATTCGGCATAATACATAAAAAGCAAAGCGATTCGTATGAATATAAATACGTAAATAACGCTGAAGAAAAGCTGACGTGTGCGGAAGTTCCGGATGATTTTGAATATACCGATTTAATGAAAAAGCTAGCAATTTACTATTTTTCCGAAGGCTTAAACGATAAAGAAAAATTTACAAACCAACTTTTAGAAGCACTTGTTTGCAAGCTTGAAATTTCCGGTACCGATTATGATTTGTCCGAAGAACGGGTCGCTTCTTATAATGCCGAAATAAACGAAGAGTGTATTGAGCTTCAATATCTAAAAGAGCTTATTGAAAGCAAAAGCATAAAATATGAGGACTTAATAGAAGCACTACATATCACCAAATATTTTATGTTTTTGAAAGAAAACCATATGGAAATGATTATCGACTATGAAAAACTAAGCAGCGATACTCAAACGTTTTCTGTCGAGCGCGTTTTAGAAGAATACAATCGAATTTTAGACAGCAAAAAAGAAGATTTGCATAATGCTCTCAACAAAAAACACAAATTTGATAACCGAGTTGAAGAAATGTTTTCGGAGCTTTTCGGAAAAGATTACGAAAATAAAACATTCGATACATGGTTCAGAAATGCACTTGCGGAAAAGCAATCGCCGAATCAGACAACGAACCGCGAAGCCGAAGAAACCGTCTCCGAAACGACTTCTCACATTGACGTAACAAACTCTTATTCTTCGTCAGGCGAGAAGCCGACGGCAAACTCGTCAACAACTCAAAAATATACCTATTCATATTCTTCGCCCTCCGATTTTTCATTCATAAAAAGGGGCGATATGTATTATGTTGACGACAGAAAATTAGCGGAGGGACAAAACAGCTACGACGGTCTCTATTTGCCGAAATACTTTTCGAGGAACGGCTCTTCGGTCGATAAAATCGCCGTCAATTTCACATACGGTGGAAAGGATTGGCTGATTATTTCCTCAAAAGGAATTTACGGTTACAAAATGGCGGGCGGCGAAATTGCCGTGATGTGCGCACCGGAGGGAACGGGATATTCCGAGGGAAACGAATACTGCGTGCCGTCGCGTAATGATATGCCTATAATGCAAATCGAGGGCTTTAATGCCGAAAATCAATCGCTTTTCCTGTCGGAGTCCAAAACCTGTTGGTGGTCAAACGGATATATTCAAAGCGATATGAAAAACGCAAACGAAATAACCGTTAAATGCAAAATAACATTCAGCGACGCCGATATGGCAAAGGAATTTGCCGCACAGCTCGAAAAAAACGGAATGCACCGTCTCAAATCCGAAAGCGGCGTTAAGCCCAATTTATATCATCTCATTGACAACGAAGTATGCTACTGTTTTTAAGCGGTCGTAACAAAATAAGGATGTGATACAATGAAAAAAAGATATATTTTTGTAATATTTACGGTTTTGGCTTTCGTTTTGACAATGAATGCTTGCTCCGAAAGCAAAAAAGAAGAATTAACAAGCACAAATTCGCACTCAAGCGTAAGTGAAGCCGTGAGTGAACTGCGTTCCGTAATACAATCAACGAAAGCAAACGGTGAATTGACAGAAAAAGAAACGCAAGCAAAAGACGAGAGCAAAAAGCCGTCAGAAGAAAAAACGACAAAATTTCAAAAGGCAACAAGACCTGCTGCCGAAGCAACAACAAAATTCGATTTTCGGAAAGAACTCAGCACGGTGAAATATACATCCCCCGTATCCGATTATGAAGAATACGATAACAACTCACCGATTGCGGCAACTAAAATCAAAAAGGCTTATGACGAAAGCGAGCTTTTAAACAAATATCTGTATTACAAGCTGATTCCCGATTTTAATTTCAGCGGCGATCGTCCGTTCACATTTGATGACATCAATACCGAATTTCCCGCTGAATGCGTAAGAAAGCGTAACGGAAGTGTTTATGCGGTCTACAGAACAAACCAAAGCGGCTTAATGTATATGTTTTTCGACTCCGATATGCGTTTATATTACTGTGCGTATTCGACAAAAAAGCTTGACAGCACAAGCTTCAAAAACATAAAAGCGGGAGACAGCTTTGAAAAGGTTGCCGCCGTTGACCCCGCCGCAAAAGCGATGAAAGCCGCATACGAAAGCCGAAAAAACCCGAGCACCGATTTCTACACCGTACATATCTTGACCGACGGAATATATTATGTTTATTATCAAAAATCGGAAGGCGGTGAATATACGGTTTGGAAAGGTGCTCACTATTCCGACTATATTCTTAACAAGCACAGATTTTTCGCAGACCTGAGTCCCGAATACGGCTTCGACCACACAGATTACAGTTATAAAATTTTAGCAAAAGATTATCCCGAATAATCACAAAAACAAGCAACCGCGAAAAGGCGTCTGACTTTTGAACTGCCCCGGATTGTGCAGACAGTACAAAAAGAGCCTACTTGATGTAGAAAATTGAAAATTCAAGCAACAAACTGATTTCGTTTTTCGAGCGAGAGCGGAGTCAGTTTTGTTTTAGTTTGAATACGATAATTGTTGAGCTATGATGTATTTTAACTCGTTGATTTTCATATCCTCTGTGATTTCATAATT
>CAYNUD010000103.1:0-5599 GCA_964400315.1 uncultured Clostridium sp.
CCCTTGTTTTCACAAAGGCGGAGGGCGCATATCTTTATGATATCGACGGAAACAAATACTTTGACTTTTTGCAGGCAGGCGGTCCTACCGTTCTCGGCAGCAATCCGCCCGCAGTTCGTGAAAAGGTTATCGAGCTTCTTAACACCTGCGGTCCGTCCACGGGACTTTTCCACGAGTATGAATATAAGCTCGGCAAGAAAATCGCCGAACTTATTCCCAACGTTGATATGTTCCGTATGCTCGGCTCGGGCACCGAGGCTTGTATGACCGCTATCCGTGTTGCACGTCTTGCAACCGGCAAGAAGAAAATTCTTAAAATGGGCGGAGCTTACCACGGTTGGAGCGATCAGCTCGGCTACGGTATCCGTGTTCCCGGTTCAAAATTCACTCAGGCAACGGGCGTTCCTCTTTTCTGTTTTAAGGATACCGAGGAATTCTTCCCCGGCGACCTTAACGACCTCGAAAGAAAGCTCAAGGCAAACCGTCTCAAGGGCGGCACAGCGGCTGTTATGCTCGAACCCGTCGGTCCCGAGAGCGGTACAAGACCCGTTGACAAGGACTTCTGTAAGGGCGTAGAGCAGCTTTGCCGCAAGTACGGCGCACTTCTCATCTTTGATGAGGTTGTTACCGCATTCAGAGTAAGCATGCACGGCGCACAGGGCTATTTCGGTGTTTCTCCCGACCTTACCGTATTCGGCAAGGTTATCGCAGGCGGCTATCCCGGAGCGGGCGGACTCGGCGGCAAGAAGGAATATATGAAGCACCTCGGAGCAGGTCTTGACGATACCGGCAAGAAGATTAAAAAGGCATTCTGCGGCGGCACCATGTCCGCTAACCCCTTGAGCTGTGTTGCAGGCTACACCATGCTCGAAGAAATGGAAAAGGCCGATGCTTGCTACAAGGCGGCTCAAATGGGCGACAGAATTACCGCAGGTCTTCAGGAAATCATCAAGAAGCGTAATCTTCCCTTCGTTGCGTTCAACCAAGGTTCGATTTGCCATCTTGAAACCGTCGGTACACTTAACTTCTCCATCAACTGGGGCAAGCCCTGGACAATTCCCGGCGTTCTGAGTGCTACCTCGGTCAGAAAGAAGGAAATGCAGCACATGGGTGCGGCTTATATGGCAGAGGGTCTTGTAACTCTCGCGGGTAGCCGACTTTACACCAGTGCGGCATACACTCCCGAAATGATTGACGAAGCTCTTGCGGCATTCGACAGAGTATTCGAGAACGTTATTTGCCTTGATAAATAATTAAAAACGGCGGGATAGCTTTATCCCGCCTTATTCTTCCGAAAGGATAAAAATCATGGATGTTTTAACAGCGAAAAAACTCGTTATCGAGGCGGGCGAAAAGCTCGTTGAATGCGGACTTATCGCAAGAACGTGGGGCAATGTAAGCTGTCGTGTTGACGACAAAACCTTTGTTATTACCCCCAGCGGCAAGCCTTATATAGGACTTACTCCCGATGATATTGTCGAAGTGGCGATTGATACCCTCGAATGGGGCGGCAATGTTAAGCCGTCCTCCGAAAAGGGCGTTCATGCCGAGGTATATAAGGCATATCCCGAAGCGGGCTTTGTTATCCACACTCACCAAAAGGTTGCATCTGTTATAAGTGCGTTCAAAAGCGGTATAGATGCTGTTTCGGGCGAGGCGAAAAAAGTAATCGGCGATAAGGTTATCATCGGCTCTTACGGTCTGCCCGGCACAAAAAAGTTGCGCGAGGGCGTTACAAAGGCGCTTCATCTCAGTCCCTCGAAGGCTGTTATAATGGCTCACCACGGTGCGGTATGCTTCGGCAAGGACAATATCGAAGCGTTTGAGGTTGCAAATGCTCTCGAAAAACTCAGCGCCGAGTACATTTTGTCAAAAGCGAAAGATAAACTGAATATAAAAGCGAACACTTTAGAGGAGTTCTGTACGAAAATTGCCGACAGACTCACAAATTCCGAAAAAACGGTTGAAATTGACGAAGCTTTGCTGTATAATAGTTTTTGCGACAGAGACAGCGGAAAAATTATGCTCACCAATAAAGGTGACGGCTCGGTCGTATCAATGGATCTCAAAACGGGAGATGCACAAACGTCTCTTGCGCCGTCGGCAAACGCTCACCGCAGTGTTTATCTTGCAAATCCCTCTTTCAATTATATAATCCACAACACTTCAAGCGAGGCTGTTGCCGCATCAAGGCTCGGCAAGAATATGAAACCCCTGCTTGACGATTTTGCTCAGCTTTGCGGTCCCACCGTCCGCATTGCAAGTATTGATAAGTGCGCCAAGGCTCTCAAGGGCAGAAATGCCGTCCTTGTTAAGGATATGGGAGCGCTGTGTTGCAGCTCCGACGAGGGCGATGCGCAGGCTGTCGATATGATAATGAGTAAAAGTTGCCTTACCCTGCTGGGCACTAAGATTTTCGGCAAGGCAAAGGCGATAAATCCTGTTGAAGCATGGCTTATGAGGATAATTTACCTTGCCAAGTATTCAAAACAGGCATCAAAATAATTTGACCACTACCATCTTTTGTCCCCCCGTTTTATACGAGAAAAATCCGAGGCTCCCCGCCTCGGCTTTTTCTTTTAAAATTTATGTTCAAGTCAAAGTCGTGTATTGCTGTCTCTTTAGGGAAAGCGGCACGGCGTAGCCGTGACGAAAGGGTTTTAAAAGCCTTGATTTAGCTGTCAGCCTACAAAACCCCTCGGTTGCGGCTAAAGAAAAAATTTCGCTTATTTTGAAAAATTCCTTGCCAAAATCCGAAAATGTGTATACACGGTAAACATGCAGAACAAATGTTCGTGACATCCGACCATTACGAAACATTTTACGAGATTATATGAGGAGATAGTGCGATATGGAAGAAAAGAAGATAATTACATTGGATTTGACCGACTGCAAATATTTAGGCGAGCTTCACGAGAGAATCAGGGTTGCCTTTGATTTTCCCGAGTGGTACGGGGCGAATTTGGATGCGTTTTGGGATTTATTACGAAGTGAATGCGATGCCGATGAGGTTATAATTAAGGGCGTAAAAACAAAGCCTGTCGAATTGATTGGGTATATGGATAAACTATATATTATCTTTGATAGAAATGTTGCAAAATGGGATGAATACAGCAAAATCTATGATGATGTAAACCCGTTTTCCTATAGAATTGAAAGCTGAACAATTGATTTTTCGGCAAGCAAGAAGCTCCCTGTCAGGTTGTCTGACGGGGAGCTTTTACATTGCCGCTATATTATTTTACCGTTACCGTCGTTGTCAGCGGCTTGCCCGCTTTTGAATAAGGACTGCACGGCGTGATTTTGACGGTATATTCGCCGTTGTCGAGATTGCCGAGATTTACCCGAGTTTCTGTCAAATCCGCTCTGACATAGCTTGAAATGACGGCGTCGCTCCAAACCTCTTTCGCACCCGATTTAACCGTTATGCGGTAGCTTTCGGGAGCAAAATATCCCTCGGCGTTTGTGAATGAAAGCACCGTGTCGCCGTTTCCGTCAACAGAAGCGGTGACGGTTGCGTTTTCGGGGAATACGGGGGCAGTATCGAGCGATTTAAGATTATTCCATGAATAATACTTCGTTTTGCTTGTTGTGACGTTGGGTATGTAATATTCAACATCATCATAGAAGCGGCGGCTGACGGCATCATAGAGCTTGAGAACGACATTACCGTCCTTGTCTGCCTCGACAATCCAGAAGCAGGCGCTTTCCTCGGGAGCATCCTCCGAGCCGTTTATGTAGTCGATATCGCCCATGAGACCCTTAAGCGAGCCTGTTCCGATGCTTGTAAACGAGGTCTGATTTACGGAGCGGGGGTCGTTCGATGCATAATGCGAATGGCCCGAGAAATCAATTACCTGCGGATATTTCATAAGTGTTGTTTTAATTTCGAGAGAGGACCAATTTATGCTTCCGAAAACAGTCATTGTCGGGTGCGGATGCTGGAAAACGAAAATCGGCTTATCGGGAGTGTCGGCAACAGCCTTTTCGATTTCGGTTTCGAGCCACTCGGTTTTTCCCTCGAAAGTTTTGCTGTCGTTCGCATAGGAAACGCCGATAAAATGATAGCCGCCGATGACCGTATGGGTGTCGACATCCTCATTGATAAACTTTTTATATTTTTCATAGCCTATCGTGACATCCGAGTTGCGGTAGGCTATAAATTCATGGTTGCCCATGCAGAAAAGCACTTGAGTGTCGGCTTTTGCGTTTTCATGCGCTATTTTGTTCAGTCGTTCATATTCGACATCCAGACCGCTGTTTGTCATATCGCCGACGACGAGCACGGCGTCGAGAGCCTTGTAATCCTGTGAAGCAGCGTAGGCGTAGCTGTCCGTGAAAAGGTTTTCAAAACGCTTTGCGTTTACCTGTTCGGGGTCGCCGTCAATGTGAACGTCACTGCAAACGGCGAAGCGGACAACGGGCGTGAAATCCGAGGGGGTCTCCGGCAGGGTTTTATATATTCCGCCCGTGAGCGAATAAATGCCGAAATAACAGCTCAAAAGGGAAGAAAAAGCAACTCCGACAAGTCTTTTTAAGAATAAAAGCATATAAGCACCCCTTACATGGTTTCCGGAACCGTAATACGGAACATGGAAAGAATATTTTTAAGAACATTGCGAACGCAAAGGCAAAGGCTGAGTCTTGCTTGCATGAGCGCCTCCTCCTCGCCGCTTACACGGCAGGCGTTGTAGAACTTATGGAACAGTGTTGCAAGCTCTACGGCGTAACGGGTGATTTTTGCGGGGTCGTAATTTTTAGCGGAGGATATGATTTCGTCCGTCAGCCCCGAAAGATGCTTGATAAGCTCTTTTTCCTCGGGGGCGGTGAGCAGTGAAAGCTCCGGAATCGAGCACTCTCTCGGCTCAATCCCCTCTGAGGAGAGTTTGCGAAGAATACTGCATATTCTCGCGTGAGCGTATTGGCAGTAGTAAACGGGGTTTTGAGAGCTTTGTTCAACGGCAAGGTCGAGGTCAAAATCCATCTGTGAGCCGGGCTCCCTCATATTAAAGAGGAAACGCACGGCATCAATGGGTATTTCTTCGAGCAAATCGACAAGAGTTATCGCTTTGCCGGAACGCTTGCTCATTCTGACCACCTCGCCGTCACGGGTGAGACGGACAAGCTGCATGAGAATTATGTCGAGGTCATCGCCGTTGCAACCGATTGCATCGAGTGCGCCTTTCATTCTCGCAACGTGACCGTGATGATCCGCGCCCCAGATGTCTATTGCCTTGTCAAAGCCTCTAACCTGCAATTTGTTGCGGTGATAAGCTATGTCGGCGGCAAAGTAGGTGGGATTGCCGTTTGTGCGGACAAGAACCTCATCCTTAAGTTCAAGACGTTCTATTTCCTCCTCGGACTTGCCCTGCTCACGCAGTTTTGCGCCGAGAACCTCTTTGTTTTTATACCAGAGAGCGCCGTCCTTTTCGTAAGTTAAGCCCTTGGATTTCATTATATTAATCGTTTCTTCAAGCTCACCGTCGTTGTGAAGCGTGCTTTCGAGGAACCATGTGTCGTATTCGATACGGTATTTGGTGAGATTTTCTTTCATTGCGGCGATGTTTCTCGGCAAAGCATAGTCGACGAGAGCCTGTCT
>CAYNUD010000104.1:0-5580 GCA_964400315.1 uncultured Clostridium sp.
CGGACAACTCTCCGTATATATTTTTACTTTGTTCTTGTCGAAAAGCTTTCGCTTTCGAAGCGCCGAGCGTTTCAACCACACCATTTTAGCAGATTAGAGTCTTTTTGTCAATCGTTTTTCTTATTTTTCGTGTTTTTTGCGCATTGCGAATTTTATTGACGTATTTGCCGGCGGAAGCAGGGTATGTCTTGTTTCCGAGAGGGAAAACAAAAAGGTACGGCAAGTGGCTGTACCTTTAGTTGTTCGGATATTATTCTTCAAATTCCTTTGCTTCTATTCTGTTGTAAACCTCGCTGTCAACAAGAGAAAAAACTTCTTTTCCGAGCGATATGTACGGCTCGTAATCATCCTTGTCGCAAAGCATGGCAAAATTCTTCCCTATTTCCTGCTCGACGTTTTTGTTTTTTCTTACGGGCAGATAATAGAAAGAAAAAGAAGAGCCTTCGTGAATGTTTGCAAACAAACCTTCCGCATTGTGTTCAAGCTCCGCATAAAGCGAATTTGTTGCTTGACTTGCAAGCATGGGATGCGGCAGATACTTGTGAAGTGAAAGCTGGGCCGAAAAAATCATAAGCACGCGGAGCTGAAAAAGCACATTGTTCGGCAAGCCTGTGGCTTTATCGGGACAAACCGTTTCGGGAGCAAGCTCTGCAAGCTCTTTGCCGAGCTCTTCGGCTTTTTTTACATTACCGTTACGTCTGAATCTGTCGGTCAGAGAAGCGAGGGCGGCAAAATCCGCCGTTGCGCCGTCATTTTTCTTCGGGTGAAAAATTTTTACATCATCATCAGTAAGTTTCATAATTAATCCTCTTGCTGTTTTGCCTTTTTTCTTTTCATTTTGGATTTATATGTAAGGAGTGCCTTTACCGCACGGTCCGGAGCGGAATATTCGCCGACACTGAGCGGCTTCCTCGAATACATACCGCAGAATTCGGAACCGCCCGTGGTGAGGATATCCGCACTTTTTGCTTTTTCGAGAAGTACGGCGGTCTGTTCCCGTGAATTGAGCGGATGCCAAACCTCAACGCCGTCAAGTCCGAGAGGAATAAGCTCGTCCAAAAGCTCAAAGCCGTTCGTCTGACCCGGATGGGCAAGAACCGCAATACCGCCCGCTTCGTGAATTGCCTCGATGACCTGCGACGGCTCGGGATAGTTTGCCTTTACAAGAACGTTTACGGGACTGTCGGGAGAAAAGAGCTCATTATACAGTTCACCGTAAATTTTATCCGTGAGTCCGCATTCCAAAAGTGCATGCATTATGTGCTGTTCGAAAACGGCGGTTGAACCCGTCGCGCATTTGAGGACAAGCTCGGGTGTTATCGGATACTTTTGGGCAACTTTAAGAGTCATCATCTGACTTGCTCTTTTTCTCGCGACAACATTTCTGTGGCAAAGTCCCTCAAGACGGTCGGGACTGTCGCTCAAATAGCAGAGAATGTCTGCACAACGCTCTCTTTTTGAATCGTAAGCCGATATTTCAACGCCGGGAATAACCGTTATTCCCCTGCGTTCACCTATTATTTTTGCTCTGACGGTGGCTGCCTGACAGTCACGGTCGGTTATTGCAATGGTGTCCACTCCCCGCTTTTGTGCCAGCACGATAAGGTCGTCAATCCCCATTGAGCTGTCGGAGAGCTTAGTGTGGCAATGTAAATCTCCAGCCATGTTATTTACCTCTTTCAAAAAATCGCACAATACCGCAATATATACTTATTATACTTGATTTTGCGACACAGTGCAAGGAGTTTTTAAAATATATTTACATTTTATTTTTGCTAAAATCAAAGCAGAAAGAAGATTTTTTAAATATTTAACATTTTGGTAATGACAACGGCGGCAAAATATGTTACAATATCTCTAACTATAATAGGGATAGGGCGACTTGTGCGTCCGAAAAGCGGCAAAGGGGAAGAGTTATGGCGGTAAAACGCTTTGTTTCGTGGAACGTTAACGGAATAAGAGCTTGCATAGGAAAAGATTTTTACGGGAGCTTCGCCTGTCTTGATGCCGATATTTTCTGCTTGCAGGAAACAAAGGTGCAGGAGGGGCAGGTACAGCTTGACCTTGAGGGCTATCATCAATATTGGAATTACGCACAGCGAAAGGGATATTCGGGCGTTGCGGTGTTTTCGAAGGAAGAGCCGCTGAGCGTTGCATACGGAATAGGCATTCCCGAGCACGATACCGAGGGCAGGGTTATAACGCTTGAATTTGACGGTTATTATTTTGTTGCCGTCTATGTTCCCAATTCGAGAGACGGTTTGGTTCGTCTCGGTTACCGCATGGAGTGGGAAGATGCCTTTCTTGCTTATATTAAATCGCTCGATGAAAAAAAGCCCGTTATTTATTGCGGTGATTTGAATGTTGCCCATGAAGAAATAGACCTGAAAAACCCGAAAACCAATCATCGCAACCCAGGCTTTACCGATGAAGAAAGAGAAAAGTTTTCTGCCGTTCTCGATGCCGGATTTGTTGATTCGTTCCGATATTTTTATCCTACGCTCGAAAATATATACAGTTGGTGGTCGTACCGCTTTTCGGCAAGGGCAAAGAATGTGGGTTGGAGAATCGACTATTTTGTAGTGTCGGAAAAAATCAAGGATAAAATGAAGGATTCAAAAATCCACACCGATATTTTCGGCTCCGACCATTGCCCCATTGAGCTGGATATCGAGATTTAAGGGGGATAATATGAACACAAAAACGCTTAAAATCATTGCAATCGTACTTGCCGTGACGACTGTTATTTCCGCAGGTGCATTTTTCTTCACACGAAACGGCGACGACGGACTTTTGAACGAAATCGCAAAGCCCGAGGAATACTCTTATTCCGAAAGCAAATATACGCTTTGCGAAAAGCTTACCGTTAAGGGCACGGGAGGAGAAATATTTTTGCCGAGCGACCTTGACGGGATTTACTACACGGCAACTACAGACGGAAAAATTGATTTTTATGAGTATTCGGGCGACGGATTTGTTCCCTGCACGCTCGAAAAAAAGGAAATTTCCGTTAAAATAAAGGCAAGCTACGAAAGCATACCCGTTAAGGTGCATTATGTTGCCAAGGACGGCAAGACTTTCGGCTGCGGCGTGTTTACTTCCGATATGGACTCCTCGGTTGAGGTTTATTCATATGCTTTTGTGAAGCTTACGGAAAAGCCCGACGGCTACGGCGAGGGATATTTGTTGCTTGCCGATTTCGACAGAGATAATTTCTATAATCCGAACAAGTTGTGGTCCGAGATATATTCAATCAATCTCGAAAGCGGAAAGACCTCAACCTATGTTTCCGACAATACCAGACTGATTGACAAAAGCGGCGCGTTCAGGAGCGATTGGACGCTTCTTACGGATGATTTTATCGAAAACCTCGGTTCGGCAAAATATTTCCTTTCTTCGAGATATTATAATTCCGACGACAAGGGAAAAAGAGCGGACGTAATGGTGCTTTCGAATGCCTACAGGCCCTCCGTTGTCGTCTCCGACATACTCGGACTCTGGTTTGTGAACGACGGAAACGGTATGCATTATCTCAAAAAGACCGACGGCGGTTTTGCGAATATCGTAAATATCGGCAATTCCGAAACCGTGCTTGCGACTTTTGAGGGCGACTATTACACGGACTATTTGCAGGACGGCAAATATCTTGTCGATAAAAAGGCTCTAACCGTGACGGACTTGCTTACCGGTGCGGTAACGACCTTCGGAAAAACGGATATCACCGCTGCCGACAGAGTTTCGGTAAGTCCCGACGGCACTCGTTTTGTTTTTGCCTTTGACGGCGAAGAAAATTCCAACGGCACATGCATACAGCGGCTCGTTTATGCCTGCGCCGACGGTAACGTTTATTCATATGCCGAACCGCTTTTGTTTGCCGAAAGCTGCGGCTTCTGCTGGCTTAACGATTCAAGGGTGATGAGCGTTCGTGCTCTCGACGGAACGGGCAGCTCGTTCGGTTCGGTTGTGTTCGATTTTGCACGGGCAGAGCAGTAAGTCAACGGCTGAAAGCTAATCTCAATCTCCCTTGCCTAAAGGAGGCCGAGAAAAACTTGCGGCTTGAAGTTGAAATTTAATTGCTAATTGCCCATGATTACTTATCTAACAAAAAAGTCGGAGCAAAGCTCCGACCGTGCATTATATTTTTTCGGGTGAAAAATCAATCACGATATTTTCACGCTCCATTTTAATTTGGGTATATTTTACGCCTGCCGCATCAAACATTCTCTTCGATGCTCTTACGCCGACAGAGTCGGCATATTTATCGGAAAGATAAACGACCTCTTTTATTCCGCATTGGATTATTGCTTTCGCACATTCATTGCAGGGAAAAAGAGCAACATACACCTTACAGCCTTCGAGATTCGCGCCGCCGCTGTTGAGTATGGCGTTAAGCTCGGCGTGGCAGACATAGGGATATTTGGTGTCGAATTCATCGCCGGTTCTGTCCCACGGGAATTCGTCGTCATTACAGCCGGAGGGGAGACCGTTGTAGCCCACGGACATGATTTTGTTTCTGTCGTTGACAATGCAGGCGCCGACCTGAGTGTTGGGGTCCTTACTGCGATAAGAGGAAAGCATGGCGATTCCCATGAAATATTCATCCCATGATATGTAGTCTGTTCTCTTGGACATGGCGTTGCCTCCTTTGTTTTTTCGATTTTCATTTTATCACGGAAATATGGATAATGCAACCTTTATTTGGTTCTGATGTATAAATTCTATTGCGAGGTGCAAATATGAGCTTTTTAACAAAGATTTTCGGAGACTATTCCACTAAAGAAGTAAAACGCATCCGCCCGCTTTGCGACAAGGTGCTGGCTCTCGATGAGGAATATTCAAAGCTGACCGATGCAGAGCTTCAGGCGAAAACGCCCGAGTTCAAGCAGCGTTTGGCAAACGGTGAAACTCTGGACGATATTCTTCCCGAGGCCTTTGCCGCCTGCCGTGAGGCTTCATGGCGAGTTCTCGGATTAAAGCATTTCCCCGTTCAGATAATCGGCGGAATAATTCTGCATCAGGGCAGAATTTCCGAGATGAAAACAGGCGAGGGAAAAACGCTTGTGGCAACTCTCCCCGCATATCTGAATGCGCTTTCGGGAGACGGTGTTCACATTGTTACCGTAAACGATTATCTTGCCCGCCGTGACAGCGAGTGGATGGGCAAGGTTTACCGCTTCATGGGCTTGACGGTAGGTCTTATTATCCATGAAAAAGAGAGCGAGGAGCGCAAGGAGGCTTATGCCGCCGACATAACCTACGGAACGAACAACGAAATGGGCTTCGACTATCTTCGCGATAACATGGTGGTCTACAAGGAGCAAAAGGTGCAGAGAGGTCACAACTATGCCATAGTGGACGAGGTCGACTCGATTCTCATAGACGAGGCGAGAACGCCGCTTATCATTTCGGGCAGAGGCGAAAAGTCTACCGACCTTTATAAAATGGCGAACCGCTTTGCCGTTTCGCTCAAGGCAGTTAAGGTTAAGGAAGCGGATTCCAAGGAGAATATTGAGGATATCGTCGGCAGTGACGTTGATTATGTTGTTGACGAAAAGGCAAAAACGGCAACCTTGACAAAGA
>CAYNUD010000105.1:0-5524 GCA_964400315.1 uncultured Clostridium sp.
TTGCCAAAATCGGAATCATGAAAAAAACCCATCCCTTTGTCAACAAATTTTCCGTTTTCTTTAAGTCTTGTAAGAGAAGCGAAAGCAACTATAGGAAGAACATCAAAGCCATCTTTATTGCCAAAACACAACTCAAATTCCGTCCAGCTTATTCCTTCATCATCTGAAAGCGAATAATTAAAACCGCCGACAGAGCCGAAGCCGTCATTCCAATCGGGATTTCCCGAAACAAGCAGGAGCTTGTCGGATGTGCCGTCTGAAAATTCAAGGCGGTATACCGTGGGCGTTTCTCTTGATGTCCGCCATGAGATTGGCTGATTTTTAATTTCGTCCTTATAACTTTTTCCGCCATCATGACTGATTCGGCTTCTAATCGAGCCTTTTCCGTGTCCCGACGGATATACGGTAAGAATATCTCCGTTTTTCAGAAGCACGGAATCAGGATGACCGATATAATCAAGGGTATCGTCAACCGTAGTAAGCTCATAAAGATATTTAAGCTCGTCAGGTACAGTATCACCCGGCAAATCAAGTCTAAGTTCCGGAATTGAATAATCCCCCGCCCCGTTTAGTGAGTTTTCTTTAATTTGCATTTTTCGCCCTCACTCGGAACACCCTTACACCGTGAGCGGGTACGACAGCGGAAACGGCATCGGTAAATTCAATCTCATCACCGTTCCAAAGGTCTCTTGCGACATACGAAGAATCCTGCGGTGTGGTAACAAAGGTTCTGCAAATAATATCTCTTATCGGGTGTCGCATTTCGGTTGTATCGCCGGATTTATTAAAAAAGCAAACAGCAAATTCATCGTTTACAAGCGGTTTTATAAGGACATCTTCAGTTCCGTTTGTCTTGATTCTGCGACACTGTATACCGAGCGGATCTTGATCGACGGCTATCATTTCTTTGTTGGTAACGGTTTTATATATAGGATTTTCAGTGTCGGGAGTACCGTCGGCTTTTACGAATTTACGTATATCGTTACCCAAAATAAGCGGAGCTGCCATCATACACCAAAGGCTGAAGTGCGATTTATTTTCTTCATCCGTAAGATTTCCGTTTCCGACCTCAAGCATATCAGGGTCGTTCCATGCTCCGATTCCGGAATATTTATACAAAAGAACATTAATTTCATATATACCTACTATAGAAAACCAATACGCTTTGATATCGGGGGTTGTGCGCCAAAGATTTCCTGCCTTTGCACCCCAGCGCCACGGAAAATTAAGGCCCCATTCGCATATTGAATATACTATCGGTTTTTCGGGAATGCCGTTCTTTTCTGCATATTCACGTGTTGCCCTTTTCAGCTCGGCTCCCATATCCGTATACTGAATTGCCGCACTATCTTGCCTTGAAGCGACAGGATTGTAAATCACAATGCTGTTTTTGCCGTCTTTGAGACTGATTTTAACCTGATGTCTTCCGCTCGGAGTAAAGCTTCGTGTTGCAGGAAGAGTCGTCTTATATCTGTCCGTACCATTGACGAGAATTTCGAGATACTTGTTGCAATTATTCTTTTTTCTTATGCAGAGAGTCAAAACGTATTCGCCGTCACCGTCCGCAGTTACTTCAAATTCACATTTTCCCGCATTTCTGGAAAGACCGGTTATGAGTTTGCCGCTCTCAAGCTTCGGCTCTTGTGCTATTTTGGCATCACCGTAAAGCACAGCTTCATCCGCGCCGTATTCCTTTTCATCAACACCGCCGATTTTTGCGACGGTAATTTTTTCTATATAAGGCGCTTTTGAAGGAATTGCGGTATTGTGGCAAAAATCATACTTAAAATATTCAATGCCCCACTGTGCGAATGTATCGGCATCGAGTGCTTCATTTCCGAGACTTGCCGGCAAATCTTCGCATGTCAAAGTGCCGTTAGAGGTGTATATTCCGAGCTTTACTCCAAGTGCGTTGACCTTTTCGGCAAGTGCTTTTATGCCACTCGGGAAAGATACAAGATCGCCTTGAAGCCGTCCGTTTTCGTCTCTCATTGAGGACTGCCAGCAATCGTCGATATTAACATATTGATAACCGCAGTCGAGCAAACCGCTGTTTTTCATGGCAAGGGCAATATCATAAATCAAATTCTCGTCGATTTTATTTCTGAAAAGATTCCAGCTTGACCATCCCATTGGAGGAGTGAGTGCCGCAGAATTATTGTATTTGTCTTTCGCATCATAAGTGAGCTTAACCGCATTGACAGCCCTTTTTGCCGCTGTAGATGTAAGCTCTACACTTTTTCCCTTTAATGTTTTAACAGCGGAGGTAATTGCTTCAAGTGAAAATTGCATTGCCATTATTATCATCCTTTCATTTGTTGCTTTTCAGTATGGGAATCGCATATTCAAATCCGTCATAATCAAACGCTTCGTCAAAAGAATCGGGACTGACGGTATCAATATTGTATATCGTTACAAGCTGAAGCTGATACAGCGGATATTCAACTGCCTGCTCCATTATCTGTTCAAGCAGAGTTTCCGTCATTGACTCTCTTGCAGAAAGACCGATAGCAGAACGTATGCCCGAGGTCAATTCATTGATTTTTTTATCGTTTACCGCCGTTCTGTTCATTGTACCGGAGGAGTTATAATAATCATATTTATCGCTTGTAGCTCCGTCATGAACCGTGTCAAGCCAAATATCCGCCTTTCCTGAGGTTATCGCGGCATCAAGCTGAGCGGCATCGGTTGAAACAATGTTTAATACTATCCCTTTTTCGGCAAGAATCGTCTTATATTCGTTCAATACGGAAACGGCAAGCTCATCCGCATCATTCGAAATATAAGCCGTATACGTTCTATCGGGCTTCCCTTTTACAATTTCATAGGCATTGTAAGAACTTTCGGTATAATACGGTTGTGTTGCAGACAACGGATATTCATCGAATCTGACACTCAGCGGTCTATACGGTACCGTATAATATGTTCCTATCTTGCTTTCAAGCGTACTTCCGACATTGCTTGCCAAGCCGGAAAGAGCTTTTCGCAAAAAGGAATCAAGTGTTCTGGTGTTGAAGAACAGTGATGTATATGAATCATTATCTTCAACATAATATTTAACCTTATCGGTATCAAGCTTTCCGATAAGCTCTGTACTCGCCGTGACAGTAACGATATCGGTTTTACCGCTGAGAACACTGTCGGCAGGGTCAATGTTTTCGGCTGCAAGGTCGATGAATTTCAAGGTATCAAACTCGGGAGCTTCATCAAAATAACAGCCGTTTTCCGAGAGGATAACCTCACCGTCGGAACTGTCTGTTACAACATAAGGTCCGGAAGCTACGGGAAAGCCGGTCATATTCTTCACTTTGCTCGCCTGTCCCTTAATGTAATCCACGGTATAGTATGCTTTCGAAACAATGTAGGCGTTGAGCTGTGAAACGGCATTTATATTGCGTGAATTAAAAAGCACAGTACAGGTATAATCGTTCACTTTCTTTATACCCGAAATTTCCGTTACATCAATACCGTCGGAATAGTTATCCTTGACATATTCGGCATAGAGCCTTTCGCGGTACCATGATTCGGGATCATACGAAAGCGGATTTGATTCGGCCTCCATTTTTGCGAAAAGTTCCAATATCTTTTCACTGTCCTCGGCATCAATTTTATATCCGAGCTTTTGCGCATATTCACGCCAAGTGGCACCCGAAGGGGAAACGGAATCAAGATTACCGTCAAAAAGTCCTTCGAGCTTTGTTTGCACCAAATACTCTGTATAATCCTTTACACTTATTGTTTTTGCCGTATAGTTTTCGGCAATACGCGCTTCTATTTTGTCTATTGAGCTTTGATAGTTCTTATCGTCAAAATAATATTCCTTTAAGCCCTCGATATCGTTTAAATACCAACGGCTGTATATTCCGTCGTATGTCGCATCGGAAATAAAATAGTAGAAGAATATAACATCGTCTATCGTAACAGGCTTACCGTCCGAAAAAAACATATCGTCGCGAATTGTAACGGTGTATTTCACACCGCTGTTACCTGAATATTCATAAGAAATTCCGCCGCAAAGATTAACAAGACCGTTATTATCCGTTCTTCTTTGTATCGGTAAAAATACCTGCCGATTTATCTGTTTATCCGCTTCGGTTTCGGCATAAAAAGGATTGAACACTCCCTCTATACCTTCTACTCCGATTTTAAGCTGTGTTGTTTTTATTGACTTCACGGCACGACATCCGCTTGCAAACAGTAAACCGACACAAAGAAAAACAATTGCCGCGGTTCTTGCAATACGCTTCATAATATACCTCCGTTAAGATAACGATATCGGATTATAAAACTATATCTTTGAGCCTTCTTTTGGGAACATAATGTATACCGTTTTCGTCACGGTAATATGCAGTGCTTCCGTCAATTCCCATTTCGGTCAAAACTACGGTTTCTTTCGGTTTTCCGAGAGCAAGCACCAAATCAATCGAATATCGCCCGGGGTCTGTTTTCAGCTTTTCGGCAAGACGCTCCTTGTCGATGCTTCCGATAATACAGCCTCCGTAACCCATTTCGGCGGCGGCAAGCATTATGGTTTGTGCGGCAATTCCCTCATCATAGTGTTTGTTTTTTCCCAAAGACAAATCGCAAAGAATCACTATATATGCACAGGGACGTTCGCCGTCCTCGGGGCCGTTCCAGTCCTTGAGCATTCCGGCCCAACCGAGACACTCAAATACTTCGGAGCATAATTCTTCACAAACCACAGGCTTAAATTTCAAAGCCTGAGAATTAACGGTAGAGGGAGTTACTCTTGCACAGTCGATAAGTTCAAGGAGGGTTTGTTCACTTAATCTTTCTTCTTGATAAAACCGCCTGTATGAACGGTTTTTCAGTGCCAGCTCTTTAATCATATTTTACCCCTTTACATTTTTTCAAGCATTTCCGTTATAGCTATGTAGGCTCTCACAAATACAGAGAAAAACTTTTCAACGAAAGTCAAATCACAATTAAAAGTAATCGTATTTTTGGTTATTGTGCCATCACTGTTATACACCGTTGCCGTCACAACCGCTTCGCCGTCTCCGACACACATAACCGTACCGCTTTTAGTTATCGTCAGTACATTTTTGTTATCACATGACCAAACAACTTTGTCGTAAATCGCATCAATAGGTCTTATGACGGATACTATCTTGACTTTTTCAAGCAAACTAAGCTCCGCTTTTGAAGCGGTCAAGGTTATAGTCTGTACGCTTTTAAACTTCAATGCGGCAATTGCTTTGAGAATCGCCGCTGTTTGCGTGTCGACATCCTGCTGTTCACAAGAAAATTTTCCCGAAACATCTACGGAAAGAGCCTCGTCGAGAATTTCAGTGTTCGAATACTTCGAACGGTCTATTTTATTTGCTTTATTAACCGCTTCTATATAGTGCGAATAATTTGCGGGGGTGGTATCCTTTGTTATTATATCTGTTGTCACGCTTGTAATGATGCCCAAATCGTTTTGAGTTACCACGCAATAATAATACTGAGCGGTATCGCTTGAATATAGAGTATATGAGCTTTCTGTGGCACCTTCAATGGG
>CAYNUD010000106.1:0-5514 GCA_964400315.1 uncultured Clostridium sp.
CATAGTCGGAAATATAAATGGGAATTTCCTTTCCGTTGACGGGATTTATCGCGGTGAAACCGTTAAGCTTAACGCCTGTCTTATCCTTGACAAGCTGTGTTCTCTCGAATGCAGACTTCTTCGCGCATACATTTCTGTATTCCTCGACCTCTCCCATGTTGCCTATCATCGAAGCATATTTGTCGATAAGCGGATGCTCCGGAGCCATAACCATAAAGGTTACGCCGAAAAGAGTATCGGGACGGGTGGTATATATGCTGAGCTTTTCCTCGGTATCCTTAACCGCAAAGTTTACGAATGCACCCGTTGACTTTCCTATCCAATTCTCCTGCTGAAGCTTGATGTTCGGCAGATAATCAACCTCTTTGAGTCCTTCGAGAAGTTTATCGGCATATTCGGTGATGCGAAGATACCAAACATCCTTGGACTTCTGAACGATATCACTGTGGCAGACATCGCACTTTCCACCCTGCGAATCTTCGTTTGAAAGCACAACCTTACAGCTCGGGCAGTAATTTATAAGCGCCTTATCTCTGAAAACAAGTCCGTTTTCAAACATCTTGAGGAATATCCACTGAGTCCACTTATAGTAGTCTTCCTGCGTTGTGTCGATTACCTTTGACCAATCAAAAGAGAATCCGACCATTTTAAGCTGCTCGGTAAAATGCTTTATGTTGTTGTCGGTAACTATTCTCGGATGCGTATTTGTCTTTATTGCATAATTTTCCGTAGGCAGACCGAACGCATCAAAACCGATAGGGAACAAGACGTTGTAGCCCTGAAGTCTTCTTTTTCTCGAAACCACCTCAAGTCCCGAATAAGCCTTTATATGACCGACGTGCATTCCCGCGCCGCTCGGATACGGAAATTCAACCAAAGCGTAAAACTTGGGCTTTGAATAATCCTCGTCGCATTCAAAGGTCTTTTTCTCGTCCCATACCTGCTGCCACTTTTTCTCTGTGCTCTTAAAATCGTACTGAGCCATGTTTAATCTTCCTTTCATGTGTGTGCATCAATCCTGCGTTAAGATATCCGAAATATCAAAGACCTTTGCATCCGTCCAAAGACGCTCAAGGTTATAATATTCTCTGCTTTCCTGTTGGAAAACATGGACGATAACGGTACCGTAATCTATAAGTATCCAGCCCGTTGCTCTGCCTTCTATGTGTTCGGGGTCAATTCCGAGACGTTTTTTAATCTCGTATTCAACCTCGTCCGCAAGTGCCTTCGTGTGCGTGTTTGAAGTACCGGAAGCGATAACGAAAAAATCCGAAACTATCGTCACTTCCTCAGTCTCGATTGCAACAATATCCGTTGCTTTCTTCTCATCGAGAACCTTAACTATCTCTCTGACAAGCGTCTTAATATCCGTCATATTTCAACCTTTCCTTCGCCGCAACCGACACCTACAAACCCGATTTGCTTCGGATAAATGAAGCGACTGCTGCGTTAAAATATTCGCCAATCCGACAGGATTAGCTGCGTTTCTGTCTTTCAAGCGGCTTATGCAAAATGCATCAGCATATCATTGTAACAGTCCACCGTTGCCGGGTGCAGAAGCATATCCCCTGCGGCAAGCTTATTCACCGTGTAGCGTGAAGTGTAAAGAATTGCGTGTTCAAGACTTATATAGGCAAGCCGCCGAACCACCTCAACATCCTTGTAATCTCTGTCTGCCGATATGAAATCCGCAACATATACGATTTTTTCAAGAAGCGACATTCCCGCTTTTCCCGTGGTGTGCCACCGCACAGCGCCGAGAATTTCTTTGTCGTCAATTATACCGTTTTCTCTCAAAAACGCTTCGCCCGTTATTTGGTGCCAAATTTTTGTATTGAGCATCTCAAGCTGCGTTGCATTTTTCAAATATTCGAGCTGTTCGTGCACGGGAGCATTCTTCATCACATCATGCAAAAGACCGGCAAGCCTTGCTTTTTCAACCGAAGCCGAATATCTTTCCGCAAGCTCACCCGCACTTTCGCTCACGCACTCGCTGTGAAACCGTCTGCGGTCATTCAGCTTTTTATCAAGTATTTTTCGGTATTCGTTCAGTCCGTCGTCATAAAGGCCGTGGCGCTCGATATATTCGGCAACTCTCGAATCGAGAAGCCTTTTATCGTATTCCGTCGAATTTCTTATCTGCGTTGAGCTGACCTCAAGCGGAGGCAAATCAAAAAATCGGATTCTGCACGCAAGCTCCCCGTAGCGGCCGAGGTCCGGCGTATAGCCCTTTTCTCTCGAAGCGGCGCAAAGCACGCTCATTGAAAGAATTTCTTTCCAAAGATACCATTTATCAAAGCTGTCAAGCATATCGGAGCCGACGATTAAATACATTTCACTCTGCGGATACAGTTTTTTAAGCTCTCGCAGGGTATCGACCGTGTAACTTCTTCCGCTTCTGTTCAGCTCAATGGGAGAAACCTCGAATCTCGGGTCATCACCGAAAGCAATTCGGCACATTGCAAGCCTGTTATCACCGCTTGCAAGCTTTGCGGCTATTTTGTGTGGAGGTATGCACGACGGAACTATCAGCACCTTATCGAGCCCCATCTCATTCGCCGCCGCTTTCGCAAGCCGTACATGACCGTTGTGCGGAGGGTTAAATGTTCCTCCGAAAATTCCTATTTTCATTTTATTTAATGTTGACCTTAGTGTTCATCAGTCTTGCCGTTCCGCCGAAAAGAAAAACAGAACAAACAACATCGAATATCGTTCCCGCAACGCCGAAGCTCAAGCCGAGAGGATCCGCCATGGTGGATGTAGTGCTGTAGAAAATCCCCTCACCGGTAAGAACAATCGAGAGCGGAACATACTGCGAAAGAAGAAGGCTTATCACCTGCATCACGATGAATACGGCGAAAAATACCGCTACTGCCGCAAAACCTCCGAGCTTTTGAAGCGCTCTTGTGTTTGAAAGGGTTATCGCAAAATAAAGCTGTGCAATGAGAACAACTATACGGATAAACAGCAAAATCGCAATAAGCAGAAGGACCAGCTTTATCGTGTCCGTTGACGGAAAACTGTCGAAAATCGTCAGCATCATCTGTATTGCCGCCTTGACATCCTCGCCTATCATCGCAGTGGCATAAAGATAAACTCCGATGAAAATTCCTATTTCAACAAGATAGCTCAAAAGCATCCATGCGAAAGAGGTAATAGCCTTTGCCGCAAGAAGCTGGCCGCTCGAAACCGGCAGGGTGAAGCTGAGATATCCCTGTGCTCCGAAAAGTGTTTTCGAGAAATTGGATATTACCGAAACAAAAGTAACGATTACGGCAATAAAGCCCGCGGCAAGGAGGACTATCGTTGCAAGTGCGCTTATCCATGTGATATCGGCAATATACGATGCCGCCATAAGCACTATTGCCGCCGCCGCAACAACGTAAATCATGCCGATACTGTGCAGATTCGACTTAAATTCGTTCTTAATTAACTTGCCAAGCATGACCGAACACCTCCTTGAAAAGCTCCTCGATGGTTTTGCCCGAGGCGGTTATTTCCTCGGTCTTTGCCTTGACAAGCACCTGTCCTCTGCCTATCATAAGCACGGAATTGAATATTTTTTCGACATCATAAATAAGATGCGTTGAAATGAGCACGGTCGAACCCTCGGGATGATTCATCATTATCGTATCAAGTATGAATTCTCTTGCCGCCGGATCAACGCCGCCCAAAGGTTCATCCAAAACGTAGAGCTTTGCGTTTCTGCTCATTACGAGAAGAAGCTGGAGCTTTTCCTGCATACCCTTTGACATGGTTTTGATTTTCTGCTTTGCCGGCAGACGGAACTCCTCAAGCAAGCGCAGAGCCTTGTTGCGGTCAAAATCAGCATAAAAATCCGCCATGAAATCAATTGCGTCGATTGATCTCATCCAATCCGCAAGATAGGTTTTTTCGGGCAAATACGCAACCTTTGCCTTTGAATCCTTGCCGGGCTTGTCCCCGTCAATCAAAACCTCACCGCTGTAATCATGGATAAGACCCGTAAGTATTTTGATCAATGAAGTCTTGCCGGAGCCGTTGGGCCCGAGCAGACCGATTATCTGACCGCCTTCAAAGCTGAAAGATACATCCGTCAGCACTTGATGACTGCCATAGGATTTACTGAGATTTTTAACAGAAATAATATCAGCCATTTTTTCCTCCCGTTTTTTCAGCCGCAAATCACCCTGTTTAGGCTGTGCTGTCTGCGGCTATGCGTGTTTGACGCACATAATCGGATATATTATATCACTTTGATTTATAAAATAAAAGAGTATTTTGGCTATTTTTTTGCCTTGATATAAATATTTTGTTAAAAAAAGCGGCCTGCCGCTGATTTTTCGGCAAACCGCTTGAAATTATTGCTGTCCGTTTATCGTTTCGAGCATGTAATCGCTGCTCTCTTTGATTTTATCCGCAACCTGTTTTCTTGCTTTTTTGATTTTTAATTTGCTTTCGCTTGCGGAATATTCATCCGTTGCCGCATCCTTGTATTCCTGCGCGGTTTTTTCCGCCGCAAGCGTTGAGCGGGTGTTTGATTCCCAATCGTAATCATCGGAATTTTCCTTCACAAAGAAAATGATATAGCTTCCGTCGCTTGAATCGTAATTGCAGAAATCGCCGTATTTCCTTTCCGGAGAATTTATCCAAATTTGCGCCGCGGAGCTTATCTCGCCAACCCTCGTTGTAACCTTTCCGCTACCGCTCGAACCGCTTTCACACAGTTTAAGCAAGCTGTCCTCGTCTGCTCCGCCGTCAATCCATTCGTTGAAAATACGATTCGTTTCCTGCCGGTTTTGTTCAACCGCTTCGGTATCGCTCGAATCCTCGTTGGCACTGCAGTATATTATTACGTCGTGGCTGACGGTATAATACGGCAACTTTTCAACATAAACAAGGCAATCATATATCGCGCCCTTAACAACACCGATGTCACCCGCTTTTCGCGAGGGTGAATATATCCATTCGCTGATACTGCTGCCGAATTTCTCCGCAACCGTATCATAATCCGTCCATGAATAACTGCCTTCGAGAGCGGTCATTCCGCTTTCCTGTGCGTATTCATCACAGAACGCCGTTAATTCGTCCTTCGTCTTGACGGCTTTTGCTCGGGCAAGCGCCTCGTCATTGCCGTACGGAATCGGATAAACCGTTCCGGAAAAATATTTCATCGCGCCGTTTTGTCCGTCACGGAATTCCTCCGTTTCGGCCTGCGTAAACTCCGTGGAGTATTTTTCGATATACTCCATTTCACTCACGTTCGCATATGCCAAAACTATTTCGTTTCTTGCGAACATCGCAAAGGTAACGTCCTCACCGTAAATATCGGCAACAACCTCATCGGCGCTTTTATCGTCCTCGGCGTAGTAAAGCACACGGTTATATGTTGAAATAAGCTTGCTAACCGTATTCTCATCAAGCGTAACGCCGTCGGTTATTGCTTTATCAAAATAATAGTAACAATATTGCAGATAATCCGTCACCCTGTCGGAAAGTTTGTCCGCCCATATTTCGTCGGAAGCGGCATATCTC
>CAYNUD010000107.1:0-5461 GCA_964400315.1 uncultured Clostridium sp.
AGCCCTGCTTCCAAACTTCAAGTTGTTCCTTGTCGGTCATATTGCTCATCCTTTTGTCATTTTTGTGGATATTATGACATACAGGAATAAAAATGTCAATGTTTTTTCAAAAAAAGTTGTAAAAAGCGCTTGACATACTTAATTAAGTATGATATAATATAGTCAATGAAGGAGGTGAAAACGATAGAGCTGAAAGACAAAATTACCCTTGTGCTGATGATTTGGTCAAACATAATCGCCACAGCTTCACTAATCGTCACAACAATTCAGGGTAAAAGAAATACCGCTCCTAAAAAGCCTACCAAGCATAAACGGAAGCGGTAAAAACGAGGGGAACGGGAGCGGAAACGCTCCCAAGTACCCTGCACTTTCAGTATATCCGAATTTTATGAAAAAGTCAACTATGATTTTGATAGCTTTCTGTGCGGTTTTTGTTACCGCAGGATTAAAAACGGACAATTCTACGCTTCGACTCGTCTTTTCAGTCGCAGCTTTCGGTTGTGCAGTATGCTCATTGCTGACAGCACTAATCAAAAAGAAATGAGGTAAACCGCATGAGTGAGAAGAAACCACACACCAGCAGTACTGTCAAAAACAGATACAACGCAAAAAATTATAAGAAATATCAAGCAACTATAAAGCCCGATATTTATGAGCGCATCGAAAAATACATTGCCGAGCAGCAGCTCAACAAAGCTCAGTTTTTGGAGCGTGCAATATCTGCTTTGGAAGAAAAATAACAAAATCGGGAGCTGCATATGCGGCTCCCGTGGTTTTTGTTCGGTTGTGCTTACTTTTCAAATTTTAGAATTCCCCGTCCGAGCGTACCGCTTAAAACCCCTCAAAAACATAGTCGCAATGCCGCCTTGGAGCGGCGGTATTGCTCCTTGTTTTTTCACCTCAGCACCTCGCTTCTTCCGCCACCGGCGGCGCTTCGGTGCTTCGCCCCCTTTAGGCAAGGGGGCCGAGTTTAACTTTTGGTTCGCCGTGAAATTTTAATTGCTCATAGCTGATTATCAAAGCCCCCACAGGCTTACGCCGAGAGCAGAGAGGATATACTCGAGCGGGATGAGGACGTACAGCAGTCCTGCCGAAAGTAAAAAGTGAAGCATTTTGAACCTCCTATCGTGCATTTTTTCAAGAAGATGCACGTTATTTCTTTTCAAGATAGCTCATTGCAACCCAGCCGCTCGGGCACTTGCCCCAATCCTTGCCGTTGGCGGCCTGCTTGACGGCTGAAATCGTGAGCCTTACGCCTTTCGGAAAGTGGTCGGGGCACTTCGGGTCGAGCTTTTTGACCTGCGCTTTTGCGTTTGCGGTGAATTGCGAAAAATAAACACGGTTGTAATTCGCACCTGCGCCCTGCCGCACGTTTACGGCTTCTTTGACGATATAATTACCCGTTTCGGGTGCGGCGGTCGTGCCGGGGAGCGGCTTTTCGCCCGTAAGATACGGCTTCGGGTCAAAATATTCGCCGTTGATACAGATGTCGAAATGCAAGTGATATCCGCTCGTATTGCCCGTGAGACCCATATAGCCTATCGTTTGCCCCGCCTTAACGTTGTCGCCGTTGTTGACCGTTACAGAGCCTTTTTTAAGGTGCTGAAAACGCAGAATTACGCCGTTTCCGCAGTCGAGCTTCACATAGTTGCCCATTCCGTCAAGCCCCGTGTCGGTGGTCTGACCCGAATAATTGTTGCGCTTTGCGATAACCTTTCCCGCAAAGGGGCTGATGACATAATCCGTATGGTCGGCGGTGTCGCTCTGCACGTCAATTCCCTTGTGGAAGTCGCTTACGGTATGACCCGCCGAGTTTTTGTAGCTTCTTCGTCCGAAATCCGAATTGACATAGTGATATTTCCGCTTCAAAATCGGATATTTGCATTTAAGTATTCCGTATGCCGCCACCGTCTTCACCCCTTACTATTGCCGCAATGTTGGCATTGTTGAGCATAGATTTCATACTTTCGAGCGCCGCATCCACGAGCTTCGAGAACACCGAAAAGGGTATCACGGCTTGAAGAAACGGAAATTTGCCGACGAAAACATCGTAAACATAGGCGAGCTTGAGCTTGCCCGTGCCGCCGCCGTAGATTTTTTCTGCTTCGGTGCACGCCCACAAAAGCCAGTTTTTCACCTTGTCGATGCCGAATATTTTGTAAGCCGCAACGGCAAGAGCGGCAAGTGCGACAACAAAAATCGCAATAAAAATTTTGTGTTCCATTTTTAACCTCCGTATTCGTTATAGTCAAATTCGCTGTCGGGGCGGTAGTCCTCCCGTTCGGGAGTGATGCCGTCCTTTTTCATATCTTCGATTTTCGCCTTGACCTGCGCCCGTTTGAGTACGGTGTCGGCGATTTTGATAAACGAAGTCGCCGCAAGCTCCGTGCCGAAAACCACGAAGAAGTATTGTATGAGCGTGTCGGGGAGCGTAACCCCGAATATGCTCAGTAAAATTACGACCGCAGTAAACAGCAGGCACGCAAGGAGCGAAAGCAAAACCGTTCGTTTAAGGAATTTCATATAATCACCTGTGTATAAATTTGTTAACGGCTTACGCCGCAGTGTTATGCACTATCCCTGTCTGAGTGTTCCGTTGGCTGTCCCTCTTAGGGAAAGTGGCTTTTTGCGAAGCAAAAAGTCGAAAGGGTTTTTAAGGCTTTCTGTTAACTCCGAGATAAAAACCCCTCCGCCTCGCTTTGCTCGGCACCTCCCCTAAAATGGGAGGCTAAGCTCGACTGTCAACTTTAAGTTGACTTTCCTAACACCTAACCGCCTACAACCTAATTCCTAACAGGGCATCTCCCCTAAAAGGGACAGCCAACACTCCATTTCGCCACCGGCGGCATTCCGGCGGTTCGTCCCTTTAGGCAAGGGAGGCATTTAAATTTTCCAAGACCTAACAACCTATCGTCTACCGCCTACTTATGGAATGCTTCAAGGTCTTTCAGCCTGTGGTTGACTACCTTTAGTTGCTCCTCGACAACCGGCATACGGCGGGCAAATCCGTTGTGCTCCCGAACCTCACGGGTCAGCTCATCTATCTTGGTGCGGGTCACGGCCTGGTCGATTTCAAGCTGCTGTTGCAAGGCTTTTTTCGACTTGCCGTTGCTCACCAGCACCCCGATGAGCGTTATTAAGCTCGTTAAAATGCTTACGCCGCCCGTGATGAGTGCGACGGAAATTTCGTTGTTCATTCCTCCACCTCCTCGGTCGGGATGTCGATTTGTTCGAAGTCTTCGGCGGTATCGGGATGCGGCTCGGTAAGGAGTTCGCCGCCGATGAAGTGAGTATATCCGAGGTCAAGCTCGTTTCCGTAAACAGTTCCGTCCGCTTTTCTGCGAAACACCTTGCCTTTTTCTGCTTTGATTATCATTCTTCGCCCTCCCATTCAAATATCTTGTCGACAAGAAATGAGCTTTTCCAATTCGTCGCCGTCTTGTATTCGCTCAACACCGCTTCATTTTCCGACTTCGGGACATAAATTCCGATAAACGTTGACGATGAATACGGAAAAGCATCGTAAGCGGCAAGAGTCGGAGGCGACGTCCTTTTTATGCGTACATATTCGAGAGCCTTACAGCTATAGAAAGCATAGCTTTTGATGTAGTTTACACCGCTCCCGATTGTCACTCTTTTTAAGGACGGGCAATAACTGAAAGCGTGTTGGCCTATACTTTCAATGTTGTCGGAAACATCAAATTCCGTAAGCGCGGTGCGCCCGAAAATATGATTCGGCAACGAAGTGATGTTTTTTGACAGCTTTATTGATGAGAGATCTCCGCAAAAATAAAAAGCGTTATCGCCTATGCTCGTCACGCTGTCGGGGATGACTATTTCCGAAAATCCGCAGTATGAAAAAGCGTAAGTTCCGATTGATAAAAGGTCTTCGGGCAAGGTTATTCTTTTGAGATTTGAACAACCGTAGAAAACAGAATCGCCGATATTTTTCACATTACCCAACGACACTTCACACAGCTTTTTGCAGTCTTTGAAAACATTTCTTTCGATTACGTCAACCCCTTCGGGGATCCGTATACTTTCGAGAGAAGAACAACTGACAAACGTGCTGTCACGAAGCGAAGTAAGAGTGCTCGGCAAGGTAACGCTTTTGAGTTCCGAACAGCGTTGAAAAGTATAGATCGGCAGGGCCGTTATTCCTTCGCCGATTACGGCTTCTTTAAGGTTCGAACCCGAAAATACATAATTTCCCCAATTGTCTGCCGAAGAGGGGACGGTCACTTTAACAAGTCCCGTTTCGCCGAACGCTTTATACCCTACGTAATTCAAACTTTCGGGTAAATCGACTTCTTCGAGAGCGGTACAGCCGCTAAATGCTTCGCTTCCTATCGTTTTGATTCCCGAAGGAAGCGACAAGGTCCTAAGAGCGGTACATTTCTTGAAAGCGTAGCTTCCTATTGCCGTCACGGATCTGTTAATCTCCACCTCGCGCAGAGCGGCGCAATTTTCGCACAGGCTGTCGGGAATTTCGGTCATACCGTGCAGGGTTATCTTTTCGAGATTTGAGTTATTCACGGTAATACCTTTGGGTAAGTCACCGTGGATTATCAGCTCGGTGGCGTTTCCGTCCGAGTCGGTTGCCGTCACCTCGATGCCACATTCAATCGGAGAATTTACGGCTTCAAAATCGTTTTCACTGTTTACCGACTCAAAAAAGCGCAGTCCGTGCACGGTTTGAGACTTAACAAGCAAGCCGCCGTTTTCACCGTAGCCCTCAAGCTGAAGAGCGACCCTTTCGTGCTTCGTAACACTGTCGGGAATTCTCCACCTAATTGCCGAGCCTTTGAGCAAGCCGATATGTAAATTTTCGGAGTAGATTACCGAATACGGTACGGAAAAAGCGAGCTTGAAAAATTTTATTTGCAGATTATCCGTCATTTCCGCAGGCGGGATAATCGTAAGCTCCGTGGCGTTGTGCTCGCCGACGTAGCCGAGGATGCGGCTTTCAAGCGGCTCTATATTGTTGAAATCTATTGTTATTTTTCGCATAATTCTCCTTTCGGTGGGTTTGTTTTGACTTCCGTTCGAGCTTCGCTGTCCCTTTAGGCGATAGGTATTAGGCGATTAGGAATTAGGTGATTTAACCGGCGGCTTGAAGTCGAGCGTGGCTGTCCCTCTTAGGGAAAGTGGCACGGCGTAGCCGTGACGAAAGGGTTTTAAAGGCTTTGAGTTAATCGAAAGGTAACGGCAGAGCTTGCCTCCCTCTAACGAGGGGCGAAGCGGTACACCGCCGCCGGTGGCGGATGAAGGTGTGCCGCTGAGGTGAAGAAATAAGGAGCAATGACGCCGCTCCAAGGCGGCAGTGCGACTATATTTCTGAGGGCTGTTTTTGCGAAGCAAAAGACGGAGGGAGAGAAAAGATAAACAACTTAATTTTGCTGTAATTTCGCAAAATCGTCTCTCCCTCAGTCACTCCGTGACAGCTCCCTCGTCAGAGGGA
>CAYNUD010000108.1:0-5437 GCA_964400315.1 uncultured Clostridium sp.
CAAAGCACCGAAAACACGCCGTTTAAGGCGGGTTCGGATGCGTCGGTTGTGGCTAAATAGATTTCTCAAAAGCACAACGGAAAACAATTTTTAAAAAGAAAATCAAAAAAATAGTAAAAAGTCATTGACAAAACGCTTTCTTTTTGCTATTATATCTATCGTTGCAAAACAAAAGGGCCACTAGCTCAGTTGGTTAGAGCACTCGGCTCATAACCGAATGGTCCGGGGTTCGAGTCCCTGATGGCCCACCAAGGAGCGCCGTTTTTTCGGCGCTTCAAATATAGGGGTATAGCTCAGTTGGTAGAGCAGCGGTCTCCAAAACCGCGTGCCGAGGGTTCAAGTCCTTCTGCCCCTGCCAACCGAAAGTCTCTTTTGTCTACCGGACAGAAGAGGCTTTTTTTGAATGCACTGTTTGTTTTAATAAACGGCTAAAAAAATTTCGGGAACGGTCATCCTGCTATAGGAACCGCTCCCGATTTTTATTTCGCTTAAAAACATTAAGATTCTCTTAGAATTAATTTGATATATGCAAAATTTCATATATATCTATTGAAAATCGTCCTACTTTCATGCTATAATAGCATAACAATACAATCCCACCGACATATTCTTCAACGGAGTGAAATTAATGGAAAGCAAAAACAACGGAGCCAAACAATTTTTATCGTTCATAGTATTCGGCTCCATAAATTCCGTCGTATACTATCTCTCCTATTCTCTGTTTGTTTTTCTCGGGATGCATTACATTCCCGCAAACGCAATAGGCTTTGTGCTGAGCGTTATCAGCTCCTTCCTGCTCAACAGCAGACTTGTATTCAAGGAGGATACTGAAAAGCAAAAGCGTGTTTGGTGGCGCGTTCTTCTAAAAGTATTTATGACCAATGCGTTTACCGGACTTATATTAACAAGCCTGCTTCTAAAGCTTTGGCTTGACATTCTCAATCTTGCGAAAGCAATGGAACCTGCAAGCCTTACGCTATCGCAATCGGGTATTGACATAAGTGCCCGAGAGCTTGCGGAATATATAGCACCGGTTATAAACATGCTCATTACCACACCGATGAATTTCTTTATCAATAAATTTTGGACATACAGACAAAAGCGCAGACAGGAGGAAAATGTATGACCGATTTCTTTCGCAGTATGGTTTCGGGCTTCGGCGGAATGCTCGGCTTAATCGAGCACAAGAAGCTTGAGCTTTATTCAAAAAACGCCGTCAAGACACAGGAGCGCATTCTTAAGAGCCTTATGCGTACCAACAAGAATACCGAATATGGCAAAAAATGCAATTTCGGCGAAGTGAAAAGTGTCGAAGATTATCAAAAAATCGTTCCTCTGTCAACATATTCGGATTATGCCGATTATATCGACCGTATGGTACAGGGCGAGAAAAATCTCATAACCACTTGGCGTATCGGTCGTTTCGCCGAGTCCTCGGGCAGTGTCGGCAAGCCTAAGTTTATCCCGCAGTCGGCGCGCCAGCTTTGGAACTGTCAATGCTTCAGCTTCAGCGCACCCGTAGGCTGTGCCGTTAAATACTTTCGCTCAAAAGGCAAGCGTCTGCCGCCCCAAAAAGGACTTTTGACAATAGAAATCACAAGTCACCGTCTCCCCTGCGGCAAAACCGTGAGCTGTCTTTCGGGCATTCCTCTTATGTATTTAAAGCCCATTGTTCCCTATATTTCTACCTCTCCGAAAGAGGTACTTTTCCCGAAAGACCCGTCCAAAATGAATATGCATTATCTCAAGATGAGATACGGTCTTGAAAACAAAAACGTCAGCTATTTGAGCACGATAATCATAACTGTTCTCGAAACGATGTTCCGCTATCTCGAGGACAATTGGGAAATGTTTGTTGACGATATCGAAAAGGGCAAGATTGACCCGAGCATCGAGCTGCCCGACGAGCTGAGAGCGACGCTCGAAAAACGAATGAAGCCCAATCCCAAACGTGCCGCCGAGCTTCGTCGCGAATTTGAAAAGGGCTTCGATACTCCCATCGCTCCGAGAATTTGGCCGAGACTCGGCTGGGGCTTCGGTATGGGTGCGAGCTCACTTTCGATATATTCAAAAAGACTTCGCCGTTACACGGGCGATTTACCAATGCACAATCTGGGCTACGGTGCTTCCGAGGCACTTATGGCCGTTCCTCTTTCGCTTGATACGGACGACTGTGTAATGCTTCCACACAACGGCTTCTTTGAATTCATACCGGTTAATTCGGACGAAAAGCAGGCAAAACCTCTTACCATTTCGCAGTTAAAACCCGATGAAGATTATGAAGTCATCGTAACAAATCTCAGCGGTCTTTACAGATACAAGATCGAGGATGTCGTGCGCTGTACGGGATATTATCACGAAAGCCCGACAGTCAAATTTATGTACCGCCTCAACCAGGTTCTCAATATTGCGGGCGAAAAAACAAGCCAGCAGATGCTTGACTGGTCCGTTGCCAAAACAGCGGAGGAATTTGATATCGGCATTACAAGCCACAGCGTTTACCCAGACCTTTCGACAAGCCCTGGACACTATGTCCTCTTTATCGAGCCGACCGAGCCTGTTTCAAACGACGAATGCGAGGAAATGGCGCAGGCGTTTGACAAATATCTCAGCGACTCGAACCTGTTTATCTCCGATGCCAAAAACACGGGCACTCTCGGCAACACCGAGCTTCATTTTCTGAAGCAAGGCACTTATGAAGAATACCGCGAGGGACTAAAGGCAAGAGGCGCAAACCTCAATCAGGTAAAGCCGATAAGGCTGATAAACGAGGAGAAAAAAGCTTTCTTCTATTCACATATTGCAGAATAATAAATACACCGCCGCACTTCGTAATGAAATGCAGCGGTGTTAATTTTATCTTCCGAAGCGTTTATTCAGCCATGTAATGCACATATCGAACCAAACGGCGGTGTGAGCGTTATATTCCATATCACTCTTATTCGCATAAACAATATCGTTTGCAAGCGAAAAGCCGTGATACCCCTTTTCGAAAATGTGAATTTCAAAGGGTACCCCCGCTTTCTCAAGAGCACAGGCATACGCAAGCGAATTTGCTATCGGTACGGTGCTGTCCTCTCTTGCCGCAAATATAAATGTGGGTGACGTGTCGGGCGTAACGGCTTCGTCAAGCGAGGGAACGGGCTCGGCAAGTATATCGCTTATCGAAGAAAGTATGCAAGGATATCCCAGCACGCACGCCGCCGGCTTCACTCTGCCAATTGTTCCGAGAGCCGCACAAAGATGACCGCCCGCAGAAAAGCCTATTGCCGCAATGTGTTCACGCTCTATCCCCCACTCCTCGGCGTTTTCGAGGATAAGCTCGAGCGCTTCCTCGGCATCGTTCAAGGGGTTCGGGAACTTTGCGGCACCCTTTCCGACAGAATACCGCAGAACAAACGCCACATAGCCCTTTGCAAGAAAAGCAAGAGCAACAGGCTCCGCTTCTCTGTCTGAGCACATTTTGTATGCACCGCCCGGAATAACAAGCATAGCAGGGCGCAATTTAAGGTTCGGCATTTCCGGTGACTCCGACGGCAGATAAGCCGCCAGGGTCACACCGGGATTTTTAAGCTCCGTTACAAAGATTTTCATATCAGTAGGAAACCTTAACGGTCTTGATTTCAAAGGGTCTGAACGTCATTTCGGCATCGGTGAATTCACACTCGACCTCTTCGAGCATATTGGTGATTTCAACCTTCTTTGCACCGTCAAAGAACTTAACGGGGCAGCTCGTGTATGAGCCCTCGGCCTCGTAAAGTCTGACGATGAACGCCTTTTCGCTGTCTTCGCAGGGCTTGATGACCTCAACGATAACATTGTCCGCTTCGGGAAGAACAAGGGGCTTGATTTCAAATTCGCCCTTGCCGATAACAGCAGGAACGTTAAGCTCATAAGCGGGCTTGATTACGGCATTTGCGCCGAACGCACCGGTATGGGGCAGGAACGAATAAGCGGTTCTGTGCATACCGTGATCTCCGTAATAGTCGGGTCTTGCGCCGCCCTTGTGAAGCGACAGACACATTTTGCCGCCCTCAACACTGATGCCGTATTTGCTGTCGTTGAGTATGGCCGCACCGCAACGAGTTTCGGAAAGGTCGGTGTACTTGTGGTTGAGCACCTCGAACTTCGCCTTTTCAACGGGAGTGTTGCGTGTTGTGGGTCTGATGGCATTGCCGTACTGGATTTCAAAGCGTGCAAAATCGCTGTGAAGCGAGGTATCGAACGCCGCCTTCATAAAGCGGTGGTCGTCCTGCCAATCCATAAGAGTATCAAATCTGATTTCAGCCGTATCGGCAAAATAGAATGCATCCTGCGTAACCGTTGACTTCTTGGTAACGGCATATTTGCTTCTGATAACAACTGCCGCCGCACCCTCGGAAACGACTTCACGGCTGAGAAGCACGGAATTGTCGGCAAACTTGCATTCAAGGTCTGCGTCGATATCCCAGTTATCCCAATCCGTGGGAACGTCCTCGGCAACAAGCAGAGTGTTGAACGCATAGCCGTCGCCTTTGAGCTGACGTTTCATTCTCTTATCATAGAAAGAAGAAATATAGCCCTTTTCGTTAAATTCGATATTCGCAAAGGGAGTCGAAAGGCCCTTATCGGTCAAATTAACGCTTGAAGCTTTATCGGCTTCACCCTTGACAAGCTTAAACGAAATGCTCGAAAATGCAGGTACGGTAACGCCGCTGATAATAAGCATACTTCTGCCGTCAAGGTCGGTGTAATGCTGCTGCTTGCAGTCAAGGTCGGCAATGCAGTCCTCAGGGCATTCAACAAATATCGGGTCGCATCTGTCAAAGGAAAGAGTGTTCGTTACCGATACACACTCGCCGTTGCCGTTTACCGCTTCGGCAATAAGCTCCTTGGCGGTTGCGATTATTCCGTTCGTTTCCTTGAGCGACTGAACATGAGCGGGATGTATGCAGGTGCCGGGAAGAATGTCGTGGAATTGATTGACCAAAAGTGTACCGTAAAGAGGATTGATTTTTTCGTCGCTTGCGGCAACGCCGTCTTTTACCGCCTTGTCAACGGTGAATATTTCAAGGTCACGCAATGCAAGCTCGGCCTTACGGTTGTTACGCTTAATATTATGCTGGTTAGTGAGAGTTCCTCTGTGAATTTCAAGGTAAAGCTCGCCGACATAGGTTGAGGGGTTCTTTGCGGACTTCTCAAGGTCGGTCATAAAGTCGCCGACGGTGGTGTAGTAGGTCTTACAGCAACCGTTGAGGTCGGCAACACGTCTTGCCATTTCAATCATTTCAAACTGCGGTCCTCCGCCGCCGTCACCGTAGCCGTAGGAAATGAGACGCTTGTTTGTAACGGATCTTTCCCTGATGTTGTTCATCGGCTCACGCTTGCCGAAAACGGTCTTGCAAAGGTCGCGGGGTGCAGGACAGCAATGGGTTTTATTGAAATGGGTGAACACCTT
>CAYNUD010000109.1:0-5426 GCA_964400315.1 uncultured Clostridium sp.
TGCCCCATTTTGTGTTCGTTCTGTCCGAAAGGAAGCCGTAAACGGGGTTGTCGATGGCATCGACAAAGGTGTAAATGAAAACTACCCTTGACATCTGCTCGGAAGTTATGAGGTTGAGCTGGGTAAGGTAGAGTGCCGCCGCATAGGACTTGAACATGTTGATGGGAATTGAGGTTCCGAACATTCCGAAACCGTAGCGGAAGGGCGAGGTTTTTTTCTTTGCGAGGGAATTTTTCGGTATGGTTTGCATTGCTTTTCCTCCTTAGTCAAAATATATTGGATTTGTTATTGCGGTTACGAGGTCGAATTTGCCGATGTGTTTGACGGATTTGAGATACGCAAAGGGAGTCTTTTTTAATGCGGTATTAAAAGAAACTTTGCCGAACACATGGCTTTTCAGCGTTTGCTCACCCTGCTGAGTGACAAGCACCAAAGAATCTCCGGACAGCTTATCCGCCTTTATTGTCAACGGTATACTGCCGTCAAAATTTGTTTTTTCACCGAGACGGATATCTCCGTAACGTATTTCAAGTTTTACACCGTTTATTCCGCTTGTTACAAACGATTTACCCGAAGAAATTGCCGTTAGAATATCGGCGCTGTCGGGTGAAGCCGAATATACCGCCGTAACGGGATTCCCGAGCTTTGCGAACGAACGGGGACGGTGAAAATCGCTTCCGCCCACTATCGGTAACCGTCTGCCTTTGCGTAAGAGCTCAGTCCACCAGAGTATTCCGCGTATATTGGTTTTACGCATGGGGCCGTTCCAAACCTCAACCATGTCAAAGCTTTCTTCATCACCCCATTTATATGGGCAAAATCGGCATTTCGGATGATTTACCGATATGACTGCGCCGAGAGAACGGGCATGGTCAATGAGATTCTTCATTTCCGCAGCATCATTTGCTATGAACGAATTTTCAAACGGATTCTTCACACCAAAGAAATTCATGTGCCCGTTGTAATGAGTCCATTCAACCGCAGGAATAAAGCTCATACCGTCCGTTGCCGGCAAATTGAAGTTTTCGGCAAAATTGTTGTGATTTGCAAGCGCTATGAAATCGAGCCCCATGTTTTTTGCTCTGTCGGCAATTTGAAAAGCACTCAGCGAGCCGTCCGAAGCAAGGGAATGTATATGCAGATCGCCGAAAAGCAATTTTTCCTGCTTTTTTTCAAACTCTATATCATACTTGACGGTTACCCCCTCGGGTACCACGTGATATGCGCCTACGATTATCTGCCATTCTCCGCCGTTTATTTTTTGGAGAGGATATCCGCTCGAAGAGGAAAATTCACCGACGGATATGCTACTGTGTGCACTTCCAGACCAGCCGAGAAACCGCCCTTTTTCGTCGGCGATTCCTATATCGATTGTATTTGTTGGATGAAGATCTCCGAGGAAGCCTTTTGTGTCACGGCGATAAGAATACGAGATAGTCAGCTTGATTATTCCGTCGGGAACGGTAAAGGGCACGAAAAAATATGTACCTTCCTTTTCTTTCGGGACGGTAATTTCAAATGTCATCACATCACCAACCTTACGATTTAATTATAGAACCTAAGTAAACAAAAATCTTGCTTTTTTTTAATAATAATGTGTGATTTTTTTAAGATAAACGCATTAAATATTGAATCCGCAAAAGAAATGTGATAGAATTACCGCAGATTTTCTGCGGAGGTGAAGAAAAATGGCGGTCAACGGTATTATGGAAAATAGACAAAATTTTTCCGACGAAAAAACAGTGCTTGTCGATTATCGCAATAATTTCATGCTTTCACACCACGGAGTATCCTTTCATTGGTGGAATGCGGATGAAACAAGCAGACACAACCACAACTTTTATGAATTTTTTATAATCACTCAAGGAAAAACCTGCCATGAGCTTAACGGCTCGGTCTCTTGTCCGGGAAAAAATACTCTTTATATGATACGCCCGTCCGATTGTCATCAGTTCAAAAAGATGAATAACGAAAGCTGTTTGCACATGAATATATGTGTTGTGCACGAACGTTTGACTCAAATTTGTGATGCCCTTTGCGTTTCTTTACCTGTGCTTGAAGCTCAGCGTGAGCTCAGTGCCGCGCTTTCCGTCAGTGAAGCGGCGTTTTTTACGGATCGTGCGAAGCTTCTTTCGCTCATGCTCGGCGAGGACGGAAACGAGCCTGTGTCCGTTATATGCGAGCTCGTTGCGGAAGCCGTTTCCGTTTTAAATCGAAGCAGGCTTCTTGCAAAGCTGAATTATCCCGAATGGTTTTCCGAATTGCTTGAAAAAATCAATTCTCCCGAGAATTCGGCCTGTTCTGCGGCGGATGTATATAAAATGGGCGGTTTTTCTCCGCCGGTAATGGTAGACTGTTTTAAAAAGTATACGGGAAAAACGGTTGTGGCGTGTTTGCGTGATATTAAATGCGCCCGTGCGGGTATGATGCTGAGAAATTCAAGCCTTACGATACTTGAAATTTCTAACCGTCTCGGATATGACAGCTTGAGCCATTTTAACAGGATTTTCAAGGAATTCTACGGAATGCCTCCCGCATATTACAGAAATAAATTTCGCAAAAACGACCTTTAAATCAAATATTCGGCTCTTCGAGATAAAGCGGCTTTTCTCGGAGAGCTTTTGCTTTTTAATGAAAGTTTACAAAATGTTCACAAATTTCGGCCGAAAACAGCCGAAAAAGTTACGCTTTTGTTACGCTGGGTATGATATAATCATCATTGGAAACGGACACATAATTATTACGGAGTGATGAGAAATCATGAAAAAATCTTCCGATGAGAAATTGAGAACGGTAAAAAGAATAATGTTTGTTGTTGTCGGTGCTTTGGTTGCGGTTGTGCTTGTTTTGGCGGCAACCAGCCGCAATATCGTAACGAGAAGCCGTGAAGAGGGCGACTATGCGGCGGTTAAGAATGTAATCGAGAGCTCCCGTCAAACGGACTTCGGCACCGAGACGGAATACCGTTTTACGCTGAACAAAATCGACCACGCCGAAACGCTTGCGTTTTTTGTCGATCACCATGATATTGAGGTGTATATCGGCGACGAATGCGTATATACTCTTTCGGCGGCGCACAAGGATTCGTTTTCGACGACGGGCTGTGCATGGGTTATGATTCCTCTGTACGAAAACGACAACGGCAAAGAGGTTCGTGTGCTTCTTTCGCCCCATTATAAAAATTACCGTGCCAATGTATCCGAATTTCTTGTAGGTTCGGAAATTGCAGTACACAACGCTACGCTTCACCGAGCACTGCCGGTTTTGGTGCTGTGCCTTTGTGTTGTATTCGCCGGACTCTTGCTGATTTGTCTTGCGGCTTATAATACGTTCAAGGGTATGTTCAGCGGCAGACTTTACGCTTTGGGGCTTATGGCAATATCTGCGGGACTGTGGCGACTTTCTTATGACCGTCTCGCATATCTCCTTCTAAAAGAGCATTCGGTATTAATTTATACGGTGTCAATTATATCCCTTATGTCTATGGCTCTTTCGATGTTAAACGCTCTTGATGTCAGCGGAGAAAAAGGTAAAAGAATTGTACGTATTTTTTCCTGTATTTACAGTGGTATTTATATTGTTCAGCTCATACTGCAAATAACGGGTATAGGCGATTTAAGGTTAACGTTGAAAATTATTCACCTTTCGATTATCGGTAGCGCCGTTTCCTTTGCAGTGAATGGTATTATTCTTATTGCTAAACCGAAAGCGGAAAAAAGAACGCTTAATTTTGCGTGGTTGCTCGCCGTTGGTGTCGTAATTGATCTTGCTATGTATTATGTCGGAAATCAGTCATTTAAAATGCTGACAACCCTCAGCGCTATTTTGTGCTACACGCTGATTGAGGGAGCGGTATTGATTTTCACCTATATTGAACAGAAAAACGCTGTTGAAGAAATGCAAACACAGCTTGCCCTCAGTCGTACAACAACGATGATGAGCCAAATTCGTTCTCATTTTGTGTTTAATATTCTCAACGCAATAAGCGGAATGTGTAAATATGACCCTGAAATGGCAGACGATACCGTTGTTCGCTTTGCAAGATATTTGCGTAATAATATTGATATTATGGAAAAAGACGTCAATATTCCTTTTGCCACGGATTTAAGGCAGGTTGAGGATTATGTTGCACTTGAGCAGGTTCGCTTCGGTGACAAAATCGAATTTTACACCGATATTGGAACTGATAATTTTATGATTCCGCCGCTGATTTTGCAACCCGTGGTGGAAAATGCCATAAAGCACGGAGTAAGCAAGAAACAGGATAACGGTACGATTATTCTGCGTACAAGAGATGTCGATAGAAATATAGTTATAACCGTTGAGGATGACGGCGTAGGCTTTGATTTGCATGAATTAAGTAAGGAAAATTCCGTAGGTATACGCAATATTCGCTTCCGTTTGGAGCATCTGGTTCACGGCAGTTTGGATATTAAGAGTGAACCCTGCAAAGGAACTTTAGTTACGATTACAATTCCCAAGGAGAATAAATAATGCATGTTATATATGTTGATGATGAAATCCCCGCAATAAACAATTTCAAATTTACCGTTGCCTCATTTCCCGAAATTAAGGAGTTAAACACTTTTCAAAGCGGTGAAGAAGCATTGGAATTCACAAAGTCTCACACTGTTGATGCGGCTTTTCTGGATATGGAAATGCCGGGTATTCACGGGCTTGAGCTCGCAAGAGCTTTGAGGGCATATGAACCCGAAATCCGTATTGTTTTTGTTACAGCATACGGACAGTATGCTTTGGATGCCTTCAATGTTGATGCGGTCGGGTATGTTTTGAAGCCGTACACCGCCGCCGATATTCGTAAAGAGCTTTCAAAATGTGCCTACAGACCCTTGCCGACGCATAGAGTAGTTATTGAAACTATGCCGACATTCAGCATCACGGTGGACGGAAAGCCGCTTCACATCGCATCGGGCAAGTCCAGAGAAATGCTGGCATTGCTTGTAGACAGCGGCGAAAGAGGCTTTTCAGTAGGCGAATGTATTGCACGTTTGTGGCCCGAACGCCCTAATGATTCAACGGCACAATCCTTGTGCAGAATGACTTGGAAGCGCCTAACAGATGCGCTCAAAACCGTCGGTGCGGATGATGTGGTTTATACCTCGGATAACCGCCGATATATTAAAGCCGATGCCGTAAGCTGTGACCTTTATCGCATACTTGCAGGCGATAAGCAGGCATCAAGAAAATATAACGGAGAGTATCTTTCGGAGTACCAGTGGTCTGAAGGCCGCAATGCACAGATTATGAAAATGTTGAATTTAGCCGACAGCGATAATCGTCACAATTTTGGCGTTAGATTGTAGGCGGTTAGGCGTTAGGAAAGTTAACTTAAAGCTGACAGTCGAGCTTAGCCTCCCTAGATTGTCAAGCCAAGTGCAACACTTTAGCAAGATATTCATTAGGGG
>CAYNUD010000110.1:0-5392 GCA_964400315.1 uncultured Clostridium sp.
TATCAAGATATTCAACAAGCTCATCCATTCTGTCATAGGTATCAAAATACGCCGGATAAGCCTTTTGCACTCTTTCTCTATGACTGTCAAGTATTTCGGTATTCTTATCAATAACGCCCATACTCACAAGTTCGGAAACGGCCTTATCAACACAAGCCTTTTCATCCATGCTCCAAAATTCGTCGCCCTCATTACAAAAATATTCAAGACCCACCCAAACGGTATTTTGCGGATCTTTCACAAGATACGGCGACCAGTTGTTGAATATCTGTATTCTGCCGAGCTTTACGCCGACATCCTGCACATATATCCAACAATCGGGAACAATATTGTTAAGCGTTTTAATTTCAGTTTTGTTTATAAGGTTGAGCTTATTGACAAGCAAACCGACAGTGACAAAATCTCTGTAAGGAAGTCCGGCGGCAATCTGTGCGGGTGCTTCGGGAACCTTTGTTCCCATACCCGCAACAAGGTCCTTCACAGGCATGGAAGAAAAGAAGATATCGCCGTCAAAGATTTCTTCTTTACCGTCACAAAGGCACTTAACTTGCGTAACTCTGCCGTCTGCGGTATTTATTTCGGTTACTTTATGGTTATACATTATTTTGCCGCCGAGCTTTTCAAACTCCTCGCCGACCGTCTCCCAAAACTGGCCGGGGCCGAGCTTCGGATATACGAATTCTTCAATAAGAGAGGTTTCAACTTTTCTGTTCTTGTTCGGAACAAGTTTTGAAAGCATGTCCTTGATAACGGCAAGAATCGAAAGACCCTTTACGCGCTGTGCGCCCCAATCGGCCGAAATCTCACTCGGATGTCTGCCCCAGAGCTTTTCGGTATAGCCCTCGAAAAACATGGAGTAGAGCACCTTACCGAAACGGTTGATATAGAAGTTTTCGAGAGAAGTCTCCTCCCTCTTGGATACCGTTGATTTAAGGTAACTGCACCCCGCCTTAACAGTGCGTACAAAACCCATATTTATGAACGTCTGCGGTTTCATCGTTATAGGATAATCGAAAAACTTGTTGAGATAATAAATTCTCGATATACGGCGGCGAATAAGCATTACTCTGTCCTCGGTCTCGGGGTCGGGTCCGCCTTTTGCAAGCGCTTTTTCTCTGCCCAAAATTTTATCGTCCACAGACGGTGCGCCTTGAATCGGCATAAGCTCATTCCAAAAATCCGTCACCTGTTTATCCTTTGAAAAAAAGCGATGTCCGCCTATATCCATTCGATTCCCGTTATACTTTACCGTACGGGAAATACCGCCGAGAGTATCGCTCTGTTCGAGAATTACGACCTCATAATCATTTGACCTTTTGAGAAGCTCATATCCCGCCGTAAGTCCGGCAGGTCCGCCGCCGATTATTATGCATTTTTTCATCCTTTTATTCCTCACTTTGTCGCATTTCATGTGTCGCTGTCTGCGTACAATTTTTCTATTTTACAGTATAACATTATATCGCGGAATTTGCAATAATAAAATGATTACAAAAATATTAAAAAACATTATGTGATATTTTTTGCAAAAGTATTGACAAGGTATTTTTTTGGTGGTAAAATTATTTTCATAGAGGCGACAAGGATGCCGCAGGCAGCAGGCTTGCTGTCTGCGGATTTTTACTTTACGACAATATCAGGCTTTTACGGCAAGAGTACCGTTTGATAATTATCTTGTCGTTTTTTCAAAAGGAGAGGACGCAAATGAGCAGTGTAACGGAAATTTTCGGCTCAATGGTTTTTGACGACAGTACCATGGAAGCACGGCTTCCCAAAGAAACCTATAAGGCACTTCAAAAAACAATTAAGAACGGAAAGCATCTTGATATCGGTGTTGCAAACGTTGTTGCAAACGCAATGAAGGATTGGGCTATCGAAAAGGGTGCTACTCACTTTACACATTGGTTCCAGCCGATGACCGAAATAACCGCCGAAAAGCACGACAGCTTCATTTCCCCGACAGACGGCAGAGTTATAATGGAGTTTTCGGGTAAGGAGCTTATTAAGGGTGAGCCCGATGCTTCCTCCTTCCCCTCCGGCGGTCTGCGCGCAACGTTTGAAGCAAGAGGCTATACGGCATGGGATGCGACCTCGTATACTTTCATCAAAGACGGCGTTCTTTGCATTCCCACCGTTTTCTGTTCTTATGGAGGAGAAGCTCTTGACCAAAAAACCGCGCTTTTGCGTTCAATGGAAGCCATCAACCGTCAGGCGATGCGTGTTTTGAAGTTGTTTGGGAATGATGACATCACCTCGGTAAAAACCACAGTCGGTCCCGAACAGGAATATTTCCTTATAGACAAAAACCTTTATAACAAAAGAAAAGACTTGATATACACCGGAAGAACTCTGTTCGGCGCAAAGCCGCCGAAGGGTCAGTAGCTTGACGACCACTATTTCGGAGCAATAAAGCCCCGTGTTGCCGCATTCATGAAAGAGCTTGACGACGAGCTTTGGAAAGTCGGCGTGCTTGCAAAGACGGAACATAACGAAGCCGCCCCCGCACAGCATGAAATGGCTCCCATATTCACAACCACAAATATTTCGGCGGACCACAATCAGCTTACAATGGAAATCATGCAAAAGGTCGCAAAAAAGCACGACATGGTTTGTCTCCTTCACGAAAAGCCCTTTGCCGGAGTTAACGGAAGCGGAAAGCACAACAATTGGTCGCTTTCAACCAACACGGGAATCAATCTTCTTGAACCGGGCGAAACGCCCTATGAAAACGCTCAGTTTCTGCTTTTCCTCTGTGCTGTTATAAAAGCGGTCGACGAATATCAGGACATGTTGCGTATTTCCGTCGCCTCTGCCGGAAACGATCACCGTTTGGGTGCAAACGAAGCGCCTCCCGCTATCGTTTCAATGTTCCTCGGAACAGATCTTTCGGAAATTCTCGAAACCATTGAAGCGGACCGTGAGTATGATGCAAAGCAACAGGATCTCATGCGTATAGGCGTTCACACCCTTCCCAAATTCCCGAAAGACACTACCGACAGAAACAGAACATCTCCCTTTGCTTTTACGGGCAACAAGTTTGAATTTCGTATGCTCGGCTCGGCTTCCTCCATTTCGTGCTGTAACACCGTCATAAACACGGCTGTTGCCGAGGAGCTTCGCCAATTTGCCGATGCTCTCGAAGGTTCCGACTGCTTTGAAGTCTCACTTCACGAGCTCATTAAAAAAACCATCAAGGAACACAAGCGGATAATCTTCAACGGTGACGGCTATGACGATTCATGGGTTACCGAAGCAGAAAAGAGAGGACTTTCCAATCTGAAAACGACTCCCGATGCACTCGCTCATATGCTCGACAAAAAGAATGTTGAACTGTTCGCTTCTCACAAGGTATTTACGCCCGAAGAATTCACGGCACGACACGAGGTTCGTCTGGAAAACTATTGCAAAATAGTTAATATCGAAGCGCTCACCATGCTTGATATGGCTCGCAAGGATATTCTTCCCGCAATGAGCCTTTATTCCGCTCAGCTTGCCGATTCTATCGCAAAAAAGAATGCTGTTCTTCTCGATGCCGACTGCACATATGAAAAAGAAAATCTCAAAACCCTGTGTACTCTTCTCGGTTCGGCTCACGCCGCCGTCAAAAAACTCGAAAAGGATTTGTGCGACTCAAAAACGATTTCGGCAATGGATGAGCTTGCGGAATTCTACAAGTCGGTAATCATTCCCGATATGTGTGATTTACGTAATGCGGCAGATGAAGCGGAAACCCTTTCATCATCAAGCGCATGGCCATACCCGTCTTACGGCGAACTTCTTTTCGGAGTAAGATAATCGTAACCCTCGGCTGAGCCGAGGGTTATTTTTTGCCAAATATACTGAAAATCGGCAGTCTGCTTTCGCGACTGCCGATTTTAGGTTTTACCGATATCTGTCAACGCTTTTTGGCGAAAGCTCGCCAATACGTAACCGATATGAAAATTATTTAAGGTCTCCGCCTACCGAGCCGTCCCATGTATCAACGGTCTTCGCTCTCATTTCTTCTTCATCGAACCAACGCGTGGTAACAGCCTTAGTTTCGGTGTAGAAGCGGAAACCGTCCTTGCCGAGACAATGAAGATCGCCGAAGAAAGACTGCTTATGACCGGTGAACGGGAAAATTCCTACGGGAACGGGGATACCGACGTTTACACCGACCATGCCGCCATCTGTTCTCTTTGCAAACTCTCTTGCATAGTAGCCGCTTTGGGTAAAGATAACCGAACCGTTTGCAAAGGGATTTGCGTTCATTATCTTGATACCCTCTTCAAAGTCCTTAACTCTCTTGATGCAGAGAACGGGGCCGAAAATTTCTCTCGTGCCGATAGTCATATCCTCTGTAACGTGGTCAAAGATTGTGGGGCCGACATAGAAGCCGTTTTCATATCCGGGAACAACGGGATTTCTTCCGTCGAGAACAAGCTCCGCGCCTTCCTCGATGCCTTTTTCAATCCAGTTGAGTATCGACTGTCTGTGAGAAGCGGTAACGACGGGTCCAAGTGTAGATTCCTTATTGTACGCGGGACCGAGCTTAAGCTCTTTTGCAAATTTAACAAGATATCCTACAAGCTCGTCGGCAATGCTCTCCTGTGCAACGATAACGGGAAGCGCCATGCAACGTTCGCCTGCACAGCCGAAAGAGGAATTGATAATGCCTCTTGCGCTTCTTTCGAGAGCGGCATCCTCAAGAACAAGACCGTGATTCTTCGCTTCGCAAAGAGCCTGAACTCTCTTGCCGTTTGCGGCGGCCTGCGAATAAATGTGAAGTCCTACGCTTGTTGAGCCAACAAAAGTGATGCCCTTAACATCGGGATGCTGCATAAATATTTCAGCTTCGTTTCTCGAACAGGTAACAATATTGATAACGCCGTCGGGAAGACCGGCCTCCTGCCAAAGTTCGGCCATTCTCATGCAGGTCATCGGAGTCATTGAAGCAGCCTTGAGTACAATTGTGTTGCCGCAGGCAATGCAGATGGGTGACATCCAGCCCATGGGAATCATACCGGGGAAATTAAAAGGAACGATACCCGCAAATACGCCGACAGGCTCTCTGTAGAGAGTGGTGTCGTAGCCGCTCGAAGTATCTCTCATGCTCTCGCCCATAAGAAGCGAGGGAGCGGAGCAAGCAAGTTCAACAGGCTCTTTAACCTTAAGAATATCGCCCTTTGCCTCATTCCAAACCTTACCGTGCTCGGTTGCGCATATCTCGGTAAGCTCGTCCATATGCTGTTCGAGAAGCTCACGGAATTTGAAAACGACCTGAACTCTCTTCATTACGGGGACATTTGACCAGCTCTTGAAAGCTTCCTTAGCACAGGCAATAGCTTCATTAACCTCGTCCTTGGTGCAGCAGGGAGTCTGGGCAATAACCTCACCGGTGCTGGGGTTGTAAACA
>CAYNUD010000111.1:0-5315 GCA_964400315.1 uncultured Clostridium sp.
AAACGATTGTGGGAAGATCGTTACCTGCGGGAGCGGAAATAACAACCTTCTTAGCGCCTGCATCAATGTGAGCCTGGCTCTTTGCCTTGGAGCAGTAGAAGCCGGTGCACTCGAGAACTACGTCAACGCCGAGCTCGCCCCAGGGAAGCTCCTGAGCCTTGGGCATTGCATAGATAGTGATTTCTTTACCGTCAACGGTGATTGAACCGGGGGTAACTACGGTCTTGCCGTCCTCTGCAAGGACTGCTTCCTTTGAGGAAACGGTGTGAGCATCGTCACCGATTCTGCCGGCATAGCCGCCCTGTGCGGTATCGTACTTGAGAAGATGAGCGAGCATCTTGGGGCTGGTAAGGTCGTTGATAGCAACTATCTCATAGCCCTCTGCGCCGAACATCTGGCGGAATGCGAGACGACCGATACGGCCGAATCCGTTAATTGCAACTTTAACTGCCATGATAAAAACCTCCAAATGATTTTTTGATTTTTGACCACATATATTTTATACATTTTCGGCACGATATGCAACAGTTTTTTGACGAAATTTTCATATTCTTAAAATATTCGGTAATCTTACCAAAATTAACTGCCGAACAAGCCGTAAGCTTGCAATTCTGCCGAAACAATTGTTCCGTATCAGAATAATTACGCGGGCGATTATCTCAAATCGGCAATTTCGAGAATGAGGCGTTCCGTCTTTTCCCAACCGAGGCATGGGTCGGTTATGGATTTTCCGTATACGCCGCCGTCGGACTTCTGGTTTCCGTCTTCGAGATACGATTCTATCATCAGGCCCTTAAGAAGATGCTTTATGTCGCCCGAAAGACGGGAACTGTGCAGTATTTCCTTTGCGATGCGGGGTTGTTGCTCCCAATGCTTTCCCGAGTTTGAGTGGTTCGTATCAATGATAACCGCGGGATTTTTGAGCCCGCTTTCTTCGTACAGCGAACAAAGATGCTGTAAATCCTCATAGTGATAATTGGGAACGGTTTGACCGTGCTTGTTTGCGGAACCCCTGAGGATTGCGTGTGCAAGCGGATTGCCTTTGCTTTCAACCTCCCAGCTTGAATAAACAAAGGTATGGGGATGTTGAGCGGCGGTTATCGAGTTCATCATTACCGACAGGTCGCCGCCGGTCGGGTTTTTCATACCTACGGGCAAATCAAGACCGCTTGCGGTGAGACGGTGAAGCTGATTTTCGACCGACCTCGCACCGACGGCAACGTATGAAAGCACATCGGAAAGGTAGTGGTGATTTTCAGGATAAAGCATTTCATCGGCACAGGAAAATCCGGTTTGTTCGAGAGCCTTCAAATGAAGTTTGCGTATGGCGATAAGTCCCTTAAGCATATCGGGGGAGGCGTTCGGGTCGGGCTGATGAAGCATACCTTTATAACCGTCTCCAGTGGTTCTCGGCTTATTGGTATAGATTCTCGGAATAATAACTATTTTATCCTTGACCTTTTCCTGAACCTCGCGAAGCCTTGAAATGTATTCGATAACGGCATCTTCTCTGTCGGCGGAGCAAGGGCCGATAACGAGCAGAAGCCTGTCGTCCTTGCCGGTAAAGATATCTCTTATCGCCTTGTCGTTGGCTTTTTTACGCTGTGACAGTTCCTCGGAAACGCTATACATATCTTTAACCTCTTGAGGTGAGGGCATTTTACGTTTAAATTCCATATTCATGATTTTTTACTCCTTTATATCAAAATATTCTCTCCGTTGTGAGGAAAGACGCATCATCGCACGCAGTGCGGCGGTATCGTCGTTTTCAATGCCGTTTTTTATTCGGTCAAGCGCCGCTTCAAACAGCCCGATTTGAGCCAAAAGCTCGGTTTTATTGAGCAAAAACAGTTCGCTCCACATCTCATCATTGATTTTTGCGATGCGCGTTAAATCACGGAACGAGTCGCCGGTGTATTCGCACATATGCTCGGAATCCTTTGAAATCATAAGTGCAACTGCAATGCAATGTGTCAGATGCGATAAGAATCCTACCGTTTCATCGTGCTTTTCGGGAGAAAGCGTGCTTATTGTTTTGAATCCGAGCGCTTCTCCGAGAGCCTTACACGCCGATATCGCTTCGGGTGTATTGGAAGCCGTGGGGGTGACTATGTAGTTAGCATCGTTAAAAATCTCTTTTTTAGAATTTTTAACTCCGCTGACCTCTCTTCCCGCCATGGGGTGTGCTCCGATGAATTCTATATCGTCGCGAAGAATGCTTTGAATCTCATATACCACACTGCATTTGACACCGGTTACATCCGTAAGCAGAGCGCCCGAACGAATGAAATTTTGATTTTCCTTTATCCACTTGATAAAAATGTGCGGATAAAGGGCAAAAACAATCAAGTCAAAGCCGTGTATGTATTCGCCGTCAATTTCGCTTCGTCCACTGCTTATCCAACCTTTTTCAAGTGCAAATTCAACGGATTCTTTGTTGCAGTCTATCGCTCCCACATCATAGCCGCCGCAGCTCAGAGCCTGAGCGTAGCTGCCGCCGATAAGTCCGAGTCCGACTATCAATATTTTTGAATTCTTGTTAAATGTCATATATCTTGACCTCCGTTCCGAGGCGGGACAGCGTTTTAAAAAAATCGGGATAACTTTTCCGTACAGCCTGTGCCCCGTCTATTACGCCGCCCGTTATGATTGATAAAACCGAAAGAGCCATGACGATGCGATGGTCGTTGTGACCGTACAGCTCCGAGGTCGGTGCCGTGAGTCCGCCGGAAACGGTAACTTCATTCTCGCCGAGAACCGATTTTATACCGAATTTCGCAAGCTCCTCGGCCATGACGGAGGCTCGGTCGCTTTCCTTGATTTTCAGCCGTGCAGTGCCCGTGAAACGAGCGCCGTGCTTTGCCGCCGCAACCGCAAAAAGTATCGGTGCGAGGTCGGGACATCCCGAAACGTCGATTTCTGCATCGGGAGCATCAAGCTTTTTGAAAAGCTCGGTGCATATTCGGTCACCCTGCAAGCTGTTTTTAACGAGACCGTCAACCGTAACGCTTCCGCCCAAGGCGTTTAAGGCAAACAGAAAAGCCGCATTTGACCAATCTCCCTCAACACGGGTGCTCACTGCCTTGAATTTTTGATTTCCTTTGATAAAAAACGTGTTTTTTGCGGTTTCGGTTACTTCAACGCCGAATTGTTTTTCAACCGCCGCCGTTATGTCGATGTATGCTCTGCTTTCAACGGGAGGAATAATTTTAACCGTGCTGTCGCCGTCAAGCAGCGGCAGAGCAAAAAGCAGACCGCTTACAAATTGACTGCTGACATTGCCCGACAAGATGTATTCACCGGACGTAAGATTTCCGCTGACCGTTATTTTTCCGTCTTTTACAAGTTTGATTCCTTTTTGCGAAAACAAATCTTCGTAAATTCCGATTCCGCGTTCCATAAGTCGCGGAGCGCCGATAAATTCGCCGCCATGCCCTGATGTGAGAGCGACGGGAAGTAAAAATCTCAGAGTGCTTCCGCTTTCGCGACAGTGAAATTCGGGTGTTCCGGAGAATCTGCCGTCTATACCTTCAATGCAAAGACGGTTGCTTGAGAGGGTGCATTTCGCGCCCATTGCCGTAATACAGTCAAGGGTCGCGAGCATATCCTCGCTTTCCGATATACCGTCGATAACACTTTTTCCGCTTGCAAGAGCGGCACATATCATAATTCTGTGAGCAAAGCTTTTTGACGGCGGAGCATTCACGCTCCCACAAGCCTTGCCGGCCTTGATTTCAATTTTCATTTTTGTCCCTCAGTGATTCGACAAGAAATTCAAGAGCTTGCACATATCCGTTAAGACCTTGCCCCGTAACGGTTTTTACGGCAACGGAGGAAATATAGCTTACCTGACGGAACGGTTCACGCTTCGAAACCTCGGAAATGTGTACTTCAACCGTCGGTATGCCGACACCCTTTACCGCATCGGCTATCGCAATGCTTGTGTGAGTGTATGCGGCGGGATTGAATACAATTCCGTCAACGCCTGAGAAATAGGCGTTCTGTATGGTATCTACCAAATCGCCTTCGTGATTCGATTGATAAAATTCCGTCTCGACATTCAGCTCATCGGCACGGCATTTTATCAGTTTTACAAGGTCGTCATAGGTTTGCTTACCGTATATATCAGGCTCACGGATGCCGAGAATGTTTATGTTCGGACCGTTCAATATAAGAATTTTCATTTTGAAAGCTCCTTTCGGATGAGTGCCGCCGCTTCTTCAACGGTACCGTTTGAATCAATACATATATCTGCCGAGGATATGTAAATCGGATATCGTTTTTCATAGAGCCTTGCCATGGCTTCGGCGTTTTGGGATAGGGGTCTGTCTTGCGTACCGCGAAGAAGCTCGGGACTTCTGTCAAGGAAAATAACAACGCCGTTTTTCTTCAGTTCACGGACATTGGATGAGTTCAACACCGCGCCTCCGCCCGTCGCGATAATTCTGCCGCTCTGTGCGGAAATTTCTTTAATGATTTGCGATTCGAGATTACGGAATCCGCTTTCGCCTTCATCGGCGAAGATATCGGAGATGCTTTTTTCGGCTTTTTCGGTTATAAGAGAATCCGTATCAACAAACGGTATTCCCGTCTGACGAGAAAGCAGAGCGCCTACGGAGGATTTACCCGAGGAGGGCATGCCGATGAGCACGATATTTTGCTTTTGAAGCATTGTCTCACGGTATGCTTTTTCCGTAAGCTCATCGCATTTGTTTTCACCGAGAAACAGGTTGCGTGCATATACCGCCTGAGCCGCAAGCATATATAAACCGCCGCAACAGGGGATGTTCCTTTGCAGTGCATCGAGAATAAGCTCCGAGCGCAGAGGATTATATATCGCATCCGCAACGCCGCACAACTTCGGGAAAAGAGAGATATCAATGGGTTTGCCGTCTGTTTTCGGGTACATTCCCACGGGCGTTGTATTGATTATTATTTCGGTATCGCTGTGCCTTGCCGCAGCTTCTTCGTATGAAATGCCGCCCTCTTTGCCGCTTCTCGATGTCAGAACGATGCTTTTTGCACCGAGAGATTTCATGACCGCTCTTGCGGTTTTGGAGGTGCCACCCGTGCCGAGAATCATTATTTTTTTTCCGTTCGGCTCGATTTTTGCCCTGCGAAGCATGGCTGTCATTCCCGCAAGGTCGGTGTTGTATCCGGAAAGGATGCCGTTTCGGTTGACAACGGTGTTTACAGCCCCCACCGCCTTTGCCGTATCGGAAATCTCATCGAGAAACGGTATGACGGCCTCTTTATAAGGAATCGTAACATTAATGCCGAGAAAATCACGGTTTTTGAAAAATTCCGCAAGCTCA
>CAYNUD010000112.1:0-5276 GCA_964400315.1 uncultured Clostridium sp.
TCCGCTTTGACGGCTACTTTTCTCAAATACCGCATTACTATATCGAGGCATATGTTAAATCTGTGCCAATATATTCCGTTTTGAGCATCGTCATATTTTTCTTTGCGAAGATGTATCAAAGCGTGTGGAAGTATGCGAGCTTCAATGAATTTATCAGAACCTTTATCGGCAGCACCGTCGCTTCGGTTTTGCACATTGTGCTGATAACCGTGTTCTTTCAGCGTATGCCGATATCATATTATCTTTGGGGCTCGTGCTTTCAAGTGATTTTGCTTGCGGCGGCGAGATTTTCCTATAGGTTTGCAATTCTTGAAATTCGCAGACTCAGAAATTCCGACGGAACACATAATGTTATGGTTATCGGCGCCGGCGGTGCGGGCCAAACCATAATTCGCAGTATCGTCAAAAACAGATTTTCCGGAGACAAGGTTGTATGTATTATCGACGATAATGCCAACAAATGGAACAGATACATTGACGGCATTCCCATTGTCGGCGGCAGAGACGATATTTTACACTTTGTCGATAAATACAATATTGATAAAATCTACATTGCCATTCCGAGCGCAACAAGAGAAAACAAAAGAGATATTTTAAGCATTTGCAGTGAAACGAATTGCGTGCTGAAAAATCTTCCCGACTTTTATCAATACGCAAACAGCGACATAAATGCGGATTCCCTTCGCGATGTTTCGGTTGAAGATTTGCTCGGCAGAGAGCCGCTTGACACGGATATGACCGATGTTTTTGACCTGATAAAGGACAAACGAATACTCGTAACGGGCGGCGGCGGTTCGATAGGCAGTGAGCTTTGCAGGCAAATAGCCGCCCATCAGCCCAAAGAGCTTATCATATTCGACATTTACGAAAATAACGCATACAACATACAGCAGGAGCTGTTGAATAAGTATCCGGAAATGAATCTCACCGTACTTATCGGTTCGGTTCGCGACTCAAGGCGACTTGAAGACGTATTCAAAAAATACAATCCCGAAATCGTCTATCATGCGGCGGCTCACAAACATGTTCCGCTAATGGAAGACAGTCCATGTGAAGCCGTAAAGAACAATGTTATCGGTACGTACAAAACCGCATATGCGGCAATGATGAATAATTGCGAGCGCTTTGTTCTTATCAGTACCGACAAGGCCGTAAATCCGACAAACATAATGGGAGCGAGCAAACGACTTTGCGAAATGATAATTCAGGCCTTTGACCGTTGCGTTAAAAGCGGTGATTTTACAGGTATAACAACGCTTCACGTTCACGAAAGAGCAGATACTTCCTTGCCGAAGGAAAAAGTACGCACCGAATTTGTTGCCGTTCGTTTTGGCAATGTTCTCGGCTCAAACGGTTCGGTTGTTCCGCTCTTCAAGCAACAGATTGAGCACGGTGGCCCCCTTACCGTTACGCATCCCGATATTGTCCGATATTTCATGACGATACCCGAGGCGGTTTCGCTTGTGCTTCTTGCGGGAGCTTATGCTCACGGCGGAGAGATTTTTGTCCTCGATATGGGCTCTCCGGTGAAGATTGATACTCTTGCACGCAATCTTATTAAGCTTTCGGGGCTTGTTCCCGATGTCGATATAAAGATTGAATATACAGGACTCAGACCCGGAGAAAAGCTTTACGAAGAAAAGCTTATGGCGGAGGAGGGGCTTAAACGCACCCCGAACAAGCTTATTCATATCGGAAATCCGATACCATTTGATACCAATGATTTCAGAGAAAATCTTGAAAAGCTGATGTCTGCCGCTTATGAAAATGATGATGATATCAAAAAGCTTGTCAAAGATATGGTTCCGACATATATACTTAAATAATGAGGTGTATTGAATGCCGACGGCAGAAAAAGAAAAGTGCGGTTATGCGGGAATTTACAACAGATTTTTCAAACGTGTTTTCGATTTTACGACTGCGTTGATTTTATCCGTTGTTCTTTTGCCGATTGTTTTGATTTTTGCCGTTATGATAGCCGTCGAGGACGGATTTCCCGTGTTCTATACTCCTCAAAGAGGCGGATATAAAGGCAAACCCTTCAAAATATTCAAATTCCGTACCATGGTTAAAAATGCCGATAAAATTGGCGGCGGCACCACCGCACTCAACGACCCGAGAATTACCCGAACGGGTGCTTTTCTGCGAAAGATAAAGGGCGATGAAATCGTCCAAATATATAATGTGCTAATCGGTACGATGAGCTTTGTCGGTCCTCGCCCCGAGTTGCTGAAATACACCGAGCAATACGAGGGCGACGAGAAGCTGATTTTTGAAGTGCGCCCGGGAATTACCGATTTCAGCTCTCTTGAGCTTATAAGCCTTGATGAGATAGTCGGAGCCGACAATGCCGATGAAATGTACGAAAAATATGTCCTCAAGCATAAAAACGACCTTCGCATAAAATATGCCAAAGAGGTTTCGCCGAAAACGGATATTACTTTATTTTTCAAGACCGTTTTGAGCGTTTTGAAGAAGGCTTCCGGATATATTTTCGGAGCAAAGGAGCAAGCTTAATGGAGTACATAACCCTAAAAAACACCGATATAAAGGTTTCACGTCTTTGTATGGGCGGCTGTCCGATGGGCGGTTACGGTTGGGGTGAGGTTGACGAAAGCGAGCTTGTTTCGGCTGTTCGCACGGCTCTTGATATCGGTGTGAATTTTTTTGATACCGCCGATACATACGGACTCGGTCGGTCGGAAGAAACTCTTGCAAAGGCACTCGGTTCCGAGCGTGACAAAGCGGTTATCGCAACAAAATTCGGCGTTCGAGTTGAAAATCCAAAAACCTTTTACGATAATTCTCCCGAATATATGGAAAAAGCACTTGACGCAAGCCTTAAAAGGCTGAACACCGACTATATTGACCTTTATCAAGTGCATTACCGTGACGGCATAACGCCCCTCGAAACGGTTGTGACGGCTCTTGAAAAATTCAAAAAAAGCGGAAAAATATTATCCTACGGCTTGTCCAACATTCACGCTGCGGATTATGATGAAATCAAGCAATTTTCGGGTATGTTTACCTCCTGCCAGGACGAGCTTTCGCTTGCTTGTCGCAAAAACGAAGAAGAACTGAATTACCTGCGTGACGAATTGCTGATGACTCCGATGACGTGGGGCAGTCTGGGGCAGGGGATACTCACGGGCAAGTATGACCAAAGTGTTTCCTTTGAAAGCAACGACAGACGAAGCAGAGACATTTATGTTAATTTTCACGGTGAGAAGCTTCTTCAAAATTTGCATATCGTCGAGGTGCTGAAAAAATGTGCATCGGCACACGGCAAGAGTGTTGCCGCCTGCGCAATCAGGTGGATTTTGGACACAATGCCCGAGTGTGTTGTAATAGCCGGGGTGAAAAAGCCCTCACAGCTTCTTTCAAATGCCGAAGCAACGGATTGGCATTTGACTGCGGAGGAAATTTCAACGCTGAATGAGGTGTCGAAATGAGCACGACAAAAAGCAGATTGCACGAAATTGATATACTGTATGCCATCGGCACGATTTTGGTGATATTCGGGCATTCGCATTCAAGTGATTGGAACACGTTCCCAAAAGTATTTGCTTCGCTTCTTGATTTTGTTTATATATTTCATATGCCTCTATTCTTTGCAATTGCCGGCTTCCTTTTAGCACGTTCAACGTCTGTTTCCGATTTCGGATATTTTACTTGGCTGAAGGATAAAGCACTGCGACTCTTAATGCCATATATCGTAATTACTCTGATTTCTTTTATTCCGAAATATTTTTTTGAGAATAAAGGCTTGCAGGGTATTTCGGTTACCCCGCTTATTCATGCGTTTCTTTATCCGAGAGACGGCGTATGGGGTCACTTTTGGTTTTTATCCGTTCTGTTTCTGTTTTATGTGATTTTCGGATTTCTTAAATACTATGACGAGTGCGGAATGGTTAAAACAAGAGCCCTTTGGGACATCTTTGTATTTTTATTGCTGTTAAAATTTTTACCGATTAACAAATCCTTTCTTTCCGTCGGAGATATTTGCGGCAATGCGTTTTATTTCTTTGCAGGTTATATTCTATTCAGATTTTCAGTATTCGACAAAATCGAATTGAATAATTTACTTCGTATAGTGCTTTGCATAGGCTCTATAGCGACTTCCATAGCCGTGTTTTTGCTATTACCTAGCAAGAGGATATATGTGTTTATAATTTCGGTTCTAATGCCGACAGCCTGCCTGCTGGCAGCACGCATCTTGAAGTACAAAAGAACTGTCGTGTTTGATTTTATTTCAAAAAATCTGTTTACGTTTTATATATATTCATGGCCGGCTCAGACGGTTGTCGAGGTTGTTTGTATACACTTTTCGGCCCAATGGTACATAACAACAATTTCTATGTTTATAGCAGGGTTTATTTTCCCGAGTGTAATTATTTTCGTTTACAATAAATTGAATTTTTTGCACAAACGCCCTGTAAAGTTGATTTTGGGAATAAGATAATAGGAGCGATATTTATGAACAGCACACAGCTTGCGTGGCTTATTCGCCGCCACGGTATTGAAATGACTCATCTTTCGGGAGGCAGTCATATCGGTGCGATAATGTCGGTTGCGGATATAATTGCGGTTCTTTATTCGGATATATTGAAATTCGATATAAACGACCCGAAAAGCGATACCCGTGACAGGTTTATATTGAGCAAAGGACACGCGGGTGCGGCGATTTATGCGGCTCTTGCGGAAAGCGGATTTTTTGACCCTGCCGAGCTTAAAACGCATTATCAAAACGGCAGCAGGCTTTCGGGTCACGTTTCGCATTATGTTCCGGGTGTTGATTTTTCGACAGGCTCTCTCGGTCACGGACTTTCCGCAGCGGCGGGAATGGCTCTTGCCGCAAAGCAGGACGGCAGAAGCAACCGTGTCTTTGTCGTTTTGGGTGACGGAGAATGTGACGAGGGCTCGGTGTGGGAAGCGGCGTTGTTCGCAAATCATTACAGGCTCGATAATCTTGTTGCCGTGGTTGACCATAACCGTATGCAAAGCCTTGATTATTGCGAAAAAACGCTTGAGCTCGAAAATTTTGCGGAAAAATGGCGGTCTTTCGGCTGGAATACATTTGAAATTGACGGTCACGACCATAATGCGCTGAAAGAAGCCTTTTTATCCGAGAATGTCGGCAAGCCTACGGTTGTTATCGCAAATACCGTCAAGGGCAAAGGCGTTTCCTTTATGGAAAACGATATTTTGTGGCATTATCGTTTCCCGCACGACGGTTGGGAATATGACGGAGCGGTGACACAGCTTCATTCGCAAAT
>CAYNUD010000113.1:0-5266 GCA_964400315.1 uncultured Clostridium sp.
AAGCTCACAAACAGCCGCCATCAGCGGCAACATTGCGAACGGGTCGCCATCCACCGAAGCCGCCGCCGTCTGCATTGAAGCAACGCTGATATCAGCCGCCGGTTTGCCGACTATTGAAGAATCCACAATATTATAAAATTCCTCACAAATTTTCGAGTTAAGCTCACTGTCAAGTCTGCAAAGCCTGCTTTTGAGTACACCGTTGGAGGTCAAGAGCACCAGCATTGCGGTGTGTACGCCGACGGGAACAAGCTCGATTCTGCGTATGACCGCCGTTTCGCCGCCCGCCGATGTCGAAACGCAGGTGCATTTTGTCATATCCGCCAAAATCTCACCCGCTCTCGCAAGCAGTCTTTCGGGATCGCCGACCGCAGAAGAAATACCCGCTTCTATCAGTTTGCGGTTAAGCTCGTCAAGTTCCCGTTCTTTCATCAAGTGGTCAACATAATATCTATAACCCGCCTGTGACGGTATCCTGCCCGCCGAAGTGTGCGGCTGCTCAAGATACCCGAGAGATACAAGCTCGCTCATCTCGTTACGCACCGTTGCGGAGGAAACGCTCATGCCCGTAAGCGCAAGCAGTTCCTTTGAACCTATCGGCTCGCCTGTTTTGATATACTGCTCGACAACCGTCGCAAGTATCAACTTCTTCCGTTCGCTCAGTTGTGCCATGTGCCTCCTCCTTTCCCGAGTGCCAGACTTAGCACTCAAACTATCCGAGTGCTAATCACTGCTATTACTATACCGCAGTTTATCCGATTTGTCAATATTTTAATTGTTAAATGTTTGTAAATATCATCGCCCCGTCTTTTGCAAAACGGAGCGATGAGCTTTATCAATCAATTGTAACGGAGTCAAGCTCCGCCTGAATCTCTTTGAGCAGTGCGTTTATTGCCTGCTGTTTTGTTCCCGAGACAGTACAGCCTGCGGCACCCATGTGGCCGCCGCCGCCAAGCCTTTTGCAAATTTCGGAAGCATCAATATCACCGTGCGTGCGAACGGAAGCCTTATATCCGCCACTCTTCAGTTCACGCATGGTAACGCCTACCAGCACGCCCTCTATTTGACGCGGCAGATTGTTAAGTCTGTCCGTCTCGCTTTCGTCCGAGCCGCTTTTCGTATACATATCCTGCGTAACACACATAAGAGCACAACGGTCGGAAAAATACATTCTCATGCTGTCAAGCGCAAGCCGTTCAAGGGCGGCATAAGATTTAGTCTTTGTTTCGAAAAACACCTGAATTATATTATAGGTATCTGCACCGAGCTCCGCAAGCCTTGCGGCTATTTCATAGGTCCTCACCGTAGTATTCGAGAAGCGAAAGCACCCCGTATCCGTCGTCACTCCGGTGAAAAGGCAGGATGCCGTTTCGGGAGTTATTTCATATCCAGCTTTTTGAAGCAAAAGATATATCATCTCCGCCGTTGAAGCGGAGTCCGCTTCAAGCCAAACCCTTGTCGCATACATCATATTGGAGCCGTGGTGGTCAATACACAGATCGATTTTCTCTGCGTATTTTTCCTCAAGTTCGGCTCCGAGCAACTTTGTATCCGCAATATCTATTGCTGCGATGAATTGCGGATCGAAATCGGGAAATTCCATGCCGTCAAACATAAAGGAGAAATCCTTTGGTATTTCGTCGGCACATTCTATTCTGACCCGCTTTCCTTGTGCCATAAGCGCCCTTGCAAGAGCGATCGCACTTCCGAGCGTGTCTCCGTCGGGATGCGAATGGCACAACAGCAATATATCATCACTGCTCTCAAGCACCTTTACAGTTTCATTCAGGTCAATTCTCATTAACTGATGCTCCTTTGAATGCCGCCTCACTGTCGCGGCGTGATTCAATCTTCCTGCGTAATGTCGCTGATTATCGAAGCGATGCCCATACCCTTTTCAATGGAATCATCGGCAACAAATTTAAGCTCCGGCGTTTTACGCAGATGAAGCCGTTTTCCTATTTCTCTGCGAATATATCCCGTGGCGCTGGTAAGACCCTTTACGGCAAGCTTTGCCGTTTCGATTCCCTCCATTGCGCTGACATACACCTTTGCAAATGAAGCATCGGAGCTGACATCAACATTTACAACAGTCAGCATGCCTGTTATCCTCGGGTCCTTAAGCTCGCGCATAATTGCGGCAAGCTCACGGCGAATATCCTCTGAAACTCTGTCAATTCTGTATCCTGCCATAATTTCTCCCCGAGATTAATCTCTGTATTCTTCGACAACAAAGGCTTCGAGAATGTCGCCCTCTTTAATATCGTTGAACTTGGTAAGGCCGATGCCGCAGTCAAATCCGGAGGAAACCTCCTTGACATCATCCTTGAAGCGGCGGAGCGATGCCATATCATCTTCAAAGACAACTATGCCGTCTCTGACAACACGAATCTTTGCGTTTCTCGTGATTTTACCGTTCAAAACATGACAGCCCGCTATATTGCCGACGGAAGAAATCTTAACAACCTGTCGAACCTCGGCTCTGCCGATATCAACATCTCTGAATTTCGGAGCAAGCATGCCCTTGATAGCGGCTTCTATCTCCTCGATACAGTCATAGATAACTCTGTAGGTTCTTATTTCAACGCCGTCGCGTTCCGCATTGTCTGCGGCAACTCCGTCGGGACGAACGTTAAATCCGACAATAATTGCATTTGAAGCATTGGCAAGCATAACGTCGCTTTCGCTTATCGCGCCTACGCCGCTGTGAATGACCTTAACTCTAACCTCATCGTTCGAAAGCTTAAGAAGGCTCTGCTTAACAGCTTCCGCCGAGCCTTGAACATCGGCTTTAATAATAATGTTAAGGTCTTTCAGCTCACCCTCTTTAATTGATGCAAAGAGGTTATCGAGAGTAACCTTCTGATATTCCTTGAATTGTTCTTCCTTTGCCTTAGACTTTCTCTGCTCAACAAGCTCTCTTGCAAGGCGTTCGTCATTAACGGCATCAAATCCGTCGCCCGCCTGCGGAACCTCGTCAAGACCCATAATTTCAACAGGAACGGACGGACCTGCGGTATCAACCTTTCTGCCCTTGTCGTCCGTCATAACTCTTACTCTGCCCACAGCGGTACCGGCAACAATGATATCACCCGATTTAAGAGTACCGTTCTGCACAAGAAGAGTCGATACGGGGCCTCTGCCCTTGTCAAGCCTTGCTTCGATTACGACGCCCTTTGCCGAACGGTTGGGATTTGCTTTCAGCTCCTGCATTTCGGCAACAAGAAGCACAGATTCAAGCAAGCTATCAATGCCCTGTCTCGTCAATGCCGAAACAGGTACACAAATGGTCTCACCGCCCCATTCCTCGGGAACAAGCTCATATTCGGTAAGCTGTTGAAGAACTCTGTCGGGATTTGCGGCAGGCTTATCCATCTTATTTATCGCAACAATTATCTGCACTCCGGCAGCCTTTGCGTGATTTATAGCCTCAATGGTCTGAGGCATGATGCCGTCGTCCGCCGCAACGACAAGGATAGCAATATCCGTTGCCATTGCACCCCTCAAACGCATGGAGGTAAATGCGGCATGGCCCGGTGTGTCGAGGAATGTTATCTTCGAGCCGTTGATTTCAACTCTGTACGCACCGATATGCTGAGTGATTCCGCCGGCCTCCGTGGATGTAACGGACGTATTGCGAATCGCGTCGAGCAACGATGTCTTACCGTGGTCAACGTGACCCATGACAACAACAACGGGATCTCTCGGAAGCAGGTTGCTTTCGTCGTCAACGGTATCGTCGATGATTCTGTCCTCTATGGTAACAACAACCTCTTTTTCAACCTTTGCGCCGAGCTCCTCGGCGACAATTGCGGCAGTATCATAATCAAGGACCTCGTTTACCGTTACCATCTGGCCGAGAGCAAAGAGTTTTTTGATAACCTCTGCCGCTGTCATTTTAAGCATTGCGGCAAGCTCGCCTACGGTGATTTCCTCAGGCAATTTAAGATGCATCTGCGGCTTCTTCGCTCTTTCGGCGGCTATTCTCTTTAGCCTTTCGGCTTCGGTTTCACGTCTTGAAGAACGCATCTTACCGCCCTGCTTGCGGTATTGCTGGCTTTTTTGCTTTATTTTCTGCTTTGCAACCGAATTGGCATGCTGCATGGTCTTATTTGTCGGAGCGATGTTTTCATATTTCTCATTGTATTTTTCAAGATCAACATTATCCGCTCTCGTATCGACCGTGCGTGTTTCGCCCTTTGTTCTCGACTGCATGGGCTTATTCTCTTTTTTCTTTTCCGTTGCCTCGGGCTTTCTCTGCGGCATCGGAGGCAGTTTGGACTGCTTTTTGGGCACATTTTCCTGCTTTGCGGCAGGCTTTTCTGCCTTCTTCTCCTCCGGCTTCTTATCCTTAACCTTTTTCTCTTCGGGCTTTTTATCCTTGTCTTTTTTCTCTTCGGGTTTACTCTGCTTCGGCTGTGCGGGAGCTTTTTTCTCCTCGGGAGCTTTCTTTTCCTGCTCCTTTGCCGTCTCCTTCTTTGCCGAGTCGGGCATATAATTAAAGTAAGCATTGAGATCCTCAACCTGATTTTCCTTTGTGAACGTATCGAAAATCAAATCAAGCTCGTCGGGTTCGAGAGCCGTCATATGCTTTTTGGTTCCCTCGAAGTATTTACCGAGCAAATCAATAACTATGTTGCTCTTGATATCAAAATCCTTTGCTACTTCATGTACTCTGTACTTATTATCTATCATTGGTTGACCTCCCCTGATGTATTCAGAAGTCCAAGCATGGTCCTTGCAAAGCCTTCGTCGTTAACTGTAAGCACCGCGGATCTGAGTCCTACGGCACGCCCTATTTCATCTGCACTTACGCTCAGCACCGCAACGGGTATGTTCCTGCCGTCATAGTTTGCTTCTCTTCGAGCCTCTTTTCTCAATCTCTCGGAGGAATCCGAACTTAACAGGCACAGACCTGCGCTCCTGCTTCTGAGCGAACCTACCGCACTGTCGTGTCCACAGCTCAGCTTTCCCGCCCTGCGGCACATTCCGAGAAGCGAAAACAGCTTAGGATTTTCAGCCATTCTCCATCTCTTCTTTCATTTTTTCATATACCTCATTCGGTATTTCACACGAAAAAGCCTTTTCAAATCTTTTTGCCTTGATTGCCTTTGAAAGGCACTCTGCACTGCGGCAAACATAAGCTCCTCTGCCCGACTTTTTTCCGGTAAGGTCAAGCGACACTTCTCCCTCGGGGCTTCTAACCACTCGGACAAGCTCTTTTTTGGGCTTCATTTCTCCGCAGCCCGTACACATTCTCATCGGT
>CAYNUD010000114.1:0-5261 GCA_964400315.1 uncultured Clostridium sp.
AAGGTGGAGGTAGCGAGTTCGAGCCTCGTCATCCGCTCCATTTTTTTAGTATATTTCTCCCCCGCTTCGCATAATTTAATAATACGGTGCCATAGCCAAGTGGTAAGGCAGAGGTCTGCAAAACCTCGATTCCCCGGTTCAAATCCGGGTGGCACCTCCAGACAAAAATCCGTTCACGAAAGTGAACGGATTTTTGTATTATACACTATTCATTTTTCATAATTCATTAAACGCAAACGGTTTTATGAAAGAAAACATCTTGATTGATAAATTTGATGCAAAATATTAAGCTCCGCAACCGAAAATACTGCACTTATACGCACAGCCCGTAGGCGTTGCGGCACAGCCTCCGAGAGCTGTCTCTCTGAGTTCGGGTGCAATTCCTTTTCCTACTCGATACATCGCTTCGGACATTTCCGTAAACGGTACAACGGCATTAACTCCGCTGAGCACGGTCTCCGCACTTGTTATTGCATTTGCCGCTCCGGCAGCGTTTCTTGATTGGCAAGGTGCTTCAACCAAGCCCGCTATCGGGTCGCATACAAGTCCGAGGAGATTCGACAGTGCTATCGAAGCGGCATCAAAGCTCTGCTTCGGCGTGCCGCCGAACATCGCAACAGCCGCAGCGGCGGCCATTGCGGAGGCAGAACCGACCTCAGCCTGACATCCCGCCTGCGCTCCTGCAACAGAGGCGTTGCGCATAAGCAGATATCCTACCGCTCCCGCTGTGAAAAGTCCATCGAGAACGTTTTTTTCATCAAGCTGAAATTCCTCCTCAAGTGCAAATAAAACCCCCGGAAGGACTCCGGATGAGCCTGCGGTGGGAGCTGCTACTATAACACCCATTGAAGCATTCACCTCGGGCACTGCCTGCGAATAGATCAGTGCCTTTGAAAGTACCGAACCGCATATGGATTTGCCGTTTTCATAACGGGAATTCAGCTTTGATGCTTCTCCGCCTATCATCCCGCCCCTTGAAGGCAAAACCTCTTTTATGGGTCTGTGTGCGGAATCGCGCATTATTGAAAGTGCCTTTTTCATTTTGTTTTCAACAGTTTCAGAGTCGGTTTCTCCTTGCGTTACCTCTCTGAGACGCATTGCATCGGCCATACTCATTTTATTTTCTTCGCAAAAAGCTATTAATTCTTCAGCAGTAGTGAAATCCATGTTCATTACCTCCCGATAAGCATAATATCGTCAACAATCGAATCCGCAAGGATTCTCTCAACTGCCGATGACGGAATTTCCTCATCGGATTCAACTATTGTATATGCCCGTCCGCCCTTGCTTTCGCGGTATACACGCAAAAAAGCGATATTCACCTTGTTGTCATTAAGAGCACAGGTTATTGCGGCAACAACGCCGGGCTGATCCTTGTAAACGGCTATCAAAGCATGGTATTCTCCCGTAAATTTAACCTTTACCCCGTTAATTCTCGTCAGTTCGATTTTTCCGCCACCGAGAGACTCTCCTCGCACCGTAAGAGTTCTGCCGCCGACCCCTTCCATAAGGATATCAACGGTATTCGGGTGAACATCCGTTTCATTTCTGTCCGTTTCAAAAGAATACTCTATCCCCTCTTTTTTTGCGTATTCAAACGAATCGCGAATACGCACATCATCCGTTGCAAAACCCATAATACCGCCGAGCAATGCTCTATCCGTGCCGTGCCCTGTATAAGTTGCGGCAAAGGAACCGTAAAGAATAAACTTTACCTTTTTAATCTTTTCACCGAGCATTTTACCCGACAGAAGCGCGATTGAAGCCGCTCCCGCAGTATGCGAGCTTGACGGTCCGACCATGTTCGGGCCGATTACATCAAAAACACTGATAAATGCCATATAACAGTTCTCCCTCAAGTTTATATATATCATTATAAATAATCGGATTAAGAATGTCAATACGGGAAAAAGCACATATAATGGAGATAAAGGAGGGTAACCATGCCAAGTATTTTTCTAAGTCCGTCCACACAGGAATACAACATTACCGTTCTCGGAAACAGTGAAGAATATTACATGAATCTGATAGCAAACGCTATGGAACCTTATCTTGTGGCAAGCGGCATACGGTTCGGAAGAAACGACCCGTCAATGACAGCTCTTGACTCCGCTTTACTTGCAAATGAAGGCAACTATGATTTTTATCTTGCACTGCATTCAAACGCAGCTCCCGATGCATATTCGGGCAGACTTCGCGGGGCCGAAATTTACTATTTCCCCGAAAGCCGTTCGGGACTGCGTGCGGCAAACATTTTCGCAAACAACTATAAAGAAATATACCCACTGCCCAACCGGATAAGAGTTCTGCCATTGGGAAGCTTCATTGAGCTTAACAGAACAAAAATGCCGGCCATACTGTTTGAGCTTGCATACCACGATAATCTGCTCGACGCTTCGTGGCTTGCTTCAAATATTGACACAATTGCACGTAATCTTTCCGTATCCGTTGCCGATTATTTCGGCACAGAATTTGTCAATGTGCAAAATTACGGCACAGGTTTTATTGCCACCGACGGAAATGCTTTGAATGTTCGCGAAAAACCGGATATAAATTCCGAAATCACAGGCAGTCTTCCCAATGGAACAAATGTGAGCATATATGAACGGGTCAACGATTGGTTACTTGTTGAGAGCGGAAGAACCGCGGGATTCGTAAATGCCGAATTTGTACGTCAATTGTAGAAATGATAAAAAAAACAGTTAAAGCCACTATATCTTTGGGTATTTTGCAGAATTAGCCCAAAATATAAAAAATGTCTTGATTTTAAATAGATTTTTAATTATAATTGAATTGAATTTTCAAGTATATTTTCAGTGAGGATGTGTGTGCATTGGAGCTTCTCGAAAAGAGAATTACAGAGCAAGGCAAAATTATCGGCTCCGATATTATTAAAGTTGATATGTTCCTCAACCATCAGATAGATGTGGGCTTGCTTTGCGAAATAGGCAAAGAATTCCACAGGCTTTTTGTTGCCTCCGGCATCAATAAAATAATCACAATAGAAGCATCGGGCATAGGAATTGCGTGTATGACCGCACAATATTTTTCTGTGCCTGTTGTTTTTGCGAAAAAAGGAGTTCACCGCAATGTCGGCAACAACCTTTACACCTCTCAGGTTCACTCCTTTACCAAAGGTACGACAACGGAAATCGGTATATCAAAGGATTATTTGAGCAAGGATGACCGTGTGCTTATAATTGACGATTTCATGGCAAACGGACAGGCTGTAAACGGTCTTATAGATATAATCAATCAAGCGGGCGCTCATGTCGAGGGTATCGGAATCGTTGTTGAAAAAGGCTTTCAGCCGGGCGGAGATGAGCTTCGCAAAAAAGGATATCACGTTGAATCTCTTGCAGTTATTAAATCCATAGACGACGGAAAATTCGTCTTCGGATAAAATAAAAAATTTTGGAGGTAAACAAAATGAAGAAGTTCGCAAAAATCCTCGCTGTTCTCATGGCTCTTGCCATGGTATTCAGCTTTGCAGCCTGCGGCGGAAACGGAGAAGACACCACCACAACCGCAGACAACGCCCAAGCCGAAGGTAAGGCTATCAAGGTTGGCTTCATCTTCCTTCACGATGAAAACTCAACCTATGACCTTAACTTCATCAAGGCCGCTGAAGCCGCTTGTGCCGAAATGGGCGCTGAAATTGTTAAGAAAACCAACGTTCCCGAGAGCAGCGCTTGCTATGAAACCGCAGCAGATCTTGCCGAAAACGGCTGTGACATCGTTTTTGCCGACAGCTTCGGTCATGAGGATTTCATGATTCAGGCTGCCAAAGAGTATCCCAATGTTCAGTTCTGCCATGCAACGGGCACAAAGGCACACACCGAAGAACTCGCTAACTATCACAATGCTTTTGCTTCTATTTACGAAGGTCGTTACCTTGCAGGTATCGCCGCAGGCATGAAGATCAACGAAATGATCGAGGCAGGTCAATTCACCGCCGAAGAAGCAAAGATCGGTTATGTAGGCGCTTTCACCTATGCAGAGGTTATCTCCGGTTACACTTCATTCTACCTTGGCGCAAAGTCGGTTTGCCCCTCAGTCACCATGGAAGTTCAGTTCACCGGTTCATGGTACGATGAGGCCGCTGAGAAAGAAGCCGCAACAAAGCTTATCAGCAACAACTGCAAGCTCATAAGCCAGCACGCTGACTCGATGGGTGCTCCCACCGCTTGTGAGACCGCAGGCGTTCCCAACGTTTCCTATAACGGAAGCACCATCGCCGCTTGCCCCAACACTTTCATCGTTTCCTCCAGAATCGACTGGACTCCGTACATGAAGCACATCATCGAATGCGTCAAGAACGGCACTGCTATCGAGGATGACTGGTGCGGCGGTATCGCAGAAGGTTCGGTAGTTCTCACCGATATCAACGAAGCTGTTGCCGCAAAGGGCACTGCCGAAGCTATCGAAGAAGCAAAGGCCGCCATGGTTGCAGGCACTCTCAATGTATTTGACACCTCTAAGGACAGCTTCATAACCGTTAACGGCGAAAAGCTTGCCTCCTACATGGCTGATGTTGACACCGATGCCGACTTCACCAAGGATACCGAGGCTGTTTCCGACGGCTACTTCCATGAGTCCGAGTACCGTTCGGCTCCGTACTTTGACGTACAGATCGACGGCATCACTCTTCTCAACACCGCATTCTGATAAAGCTTACGGGCGGAGCAAAAAATCTGCTCCGCCCTATTGCACTTTTTAATTATTTTAATTCCGAAAAGCCGATTATCTCACACGAGCCAAGCTCACAGCTAATCGGCTTTTGAGATTTAAAAGTAGGAGGAACCGAAGTGGGCACAAATGCTGCAATTGAACTCAAAAACATTACCAAAACATTTGGACCGATAGTTGCCAACAAGGATATCTGCCTTACCGTCAACCGCGGAGAAATTCTCTCTATTCTCGGTGAAAACGGAAGTGGCAAAACAACCTTGATGAACATGATATCGGGAATATATTTCCCCGATCACGGTCAAATATTTATCAACGGCGAGGAAGTTGTCATACGCTCCCCCAAGGACGCTTTTGACTATAAAATCGGTATGATTCATCAGCATTTCAAGCTTGTTGATGTCTTTTCTGCCGCCGAAAACATCGTTCTCGGTCTTGAGGAAGAAGACGGCTATAATCTTAAACGCTCATGTGCGAGAATCAAAGAAATCAGCGAACAGTACGGCTTTGAAATCGACCCGATGAAAAAGATATATGAAATGTCCGTTTCGGAAAAGCAAACCGTTGAAATA
>CAYNUD010000115.1:0-5238 GCA_964400315.1 uncultured Clostridium sp.
CATATTGCAAACGGCAAAGCTCAAGCCGTCATCTGCAACAGCGGCAACGCCAATACCTGCATCGCAAACGGAGTTGAAATCGCCGAACAGACATTCAAGCTTCTTGCCGACGAGCTCGGGATAAGCGAAAATGATGTTGTCGTTGCTTCGACCGGCGTTATCGGACAACCGCTTGACATTACTCCGATAGCCGAGGGTATACCCTCCCTGTGCGCTTCTCTCGGCAATTTTTCGCCCGACGCCGCAGAGGGCATTATGACCACCGATACCAAATTAAAAGAAATCGCCGTTGAATTTGAAATCGGCGGTAAAAAATGCAAAATAGGCGGTATCGCAAAGGGCTCGGGAATGATTCATCCTAATATGGCAACCATGCTGGTGTTCATCACCACCGACTGTGCGATAAGCTCCGAAATGCTCCGAAAGGCTCTTTCGGGCGACGTTGCGGAATCCTTCAATATGATAAGCGTTGACGGCGACACCTCAACCAACGATATGGTAACGGTTCTTGCAAACGGCATGGCGGGCAATGACGAAATAACCGCCGAAGGCGAGGCTTTCAACACATTTATGAAAGCACTCAACACAGTTACGGTATGGCTTTGCCGCCGTATCGCCGCAGACGGAGAGGGCGCAACGAAGCTGCTTGAATGCGTTGTCAGCGGTGCGGCAGACAAAAAGACCGCCAAAACGGTTGCAAAGAGCATAATTTGCTCCTCCCTCACAAAGGCGGCAATGTTCGGCTCGGACGCAAACTGGGGCAGAGTGCTGTGTGCAATAGGCTACAGCGGTGCAGAGGTTGACATTGACAAGGTTGACGTTGCTTTCAGCTCCGAAGCGGGCAAAATCGAGGTATGCAAAAACGGCTGCGGCGTTGATTTCTCCGAGGAAAAGGCAAAAGAAATTCTCTTAAAGGACGAGATAAACATTCTTGTCGAGCTGAACTCGGGAAGCGAGACTTCGACGGCGTGGGGCTGTGACCTGACATACGATTATGTAAAAATCAACGGTGATTACCGTACTTGACGGAGGAAGAACAATGAATATTTCAAATGCTCAGCGTGCCAAGGTACTTGTTCACGCTCTGCCGTACATACAGGAATACTTCGGAAAAATAGTCGTCATCAAATACGGCGGCAACGCAATGATAAACGATGAGCTGAAAGACAAGGTTATGCGCGATATCGTCCTGCTTTCGCTTATCGGAGTAAAGCCCGTGCTTGTTCACGGCGGCGGACCCGAAATAAGCGAAATGCTCCAAAAGGTAGGCAAGAAGAGCGAATTTGTCAACGGCTTGCGTGTTACGGACGAAGAAACCGTCGATATCGTTCAAATGGTGCTTGCGGGAAAAGTAAACAAGGGGCTTGTAAACATTATAGAGAGCAAAGGCGGCAGTGCCATAGGCCTTTCGGGCATTGACGGTCATATGATAACCGCCAAGGTCAAAAACGAGGTTCTCGGCTTTGTCGGAGAAATAACGAATGTCAACGTAAAGCCCGTGCTTGACGTTATCGAAAAAGGCTATATCCCCGTAATTTCAACCATCGGCTGTGACTGTGACGGCAACGTATACAACATAAACGCCGACACCGCCGCCGCAAAAATAGCGGGCGAGCTCGGCGCAACAAGTCTTATTTCCATGACGGATATAAGCGGTATTCTCGAAGATAAGGACAATCCCGACACGCTCATCCCGAAAATCGAAATCGGCAAGGCTCCCGAGCTTATGGAAAAAGGCATAATCAGCGGCGGTATGATTCCCAAAGTCGAATGCTGCATAAATGCCGTAAAATGGGGTGTCGAGCGTGTGTTCATCATCGACGGCAGAATCCCGCATGCTATACTTATAGAAATGCTTACCGATGAAGGTATCGGAACAATGTTTACGGAGTAATAATTATGACTATACAGGAAAAAGACAAACAATTTGTTGCCGGAACATACGCAAGGTTTCCGCTTGCGATAGTGAAAGGCAAGGGTTCTCTCGTTTGGGACGAAAACGGCAAGGAATACATCGACCTTTCAACCGGAATAGCCGTTGACACCTTCGGTATCGCCGATGACGAATGGGTTAAAGCCGTAACGGCACAGCTTTCCTCGCTTCAGCATATGTCAAACCTCTACTATACTTCGCCGTGCGCCGAGCTTGCCGAAATGCTCTGCGAAAAAACGGGTATGAAAAAGGTGTTCTTTTCAAATTCGGGTGCGGAAGCCAACGAATGCGCGATAAAAGCGGCAAGAAAATACGCCGCCGAAAAACACGGAAAAGAATATTATAACATAGTCACCCTCAAAAACAGCTTTCACGGCAGAACGCTGACAACGCTTGCCGCAACGGGTCAAGACGTTTTCCACAAGGACTTCACTCCGCTCACCGAGGGATTTCTTTACGCCGAGGCAAATAATCTCGGCGAAATGAAGCAGCTCCTTTCGGAAAACAAGTGTGCCGCCGTTATGATTGAAATTGTGCAGGGTGAGGGCGGCGTAAATCCGCTCGAAAAGGATTACGTTACCGCTCTTGCCGCTCTTTGTGACGAGACGGATACCCTGCTCATTTGTGACGAGGTTCAGGCAGGCAACGGCAGAAGCGGTAAACTTTACGCTTATATGAATTACAGCATACAGCCCGACATCGTTTCAACGGCAAAAGGTCTTGCAGGCGGTCTGCCTCTCGGTGCGACAATGCTCGGTGAAAAGCTCGAAAACACCTTCACCTATGGCGACCACGGTTCAACCTTCGGCGGAAATCCCGTTTGCTGTGCGGGTGCTCTGAGTATTTTAAGCAGGCTTACGCCCGAGGTTCTTAACGGCGTTTGCGAGCGTTCGGAATATATTAAGAACGAGCTTTCGGGCGCAAAGGGCGTTGTTTCCGTCACGGGACTCGGCTTAATGCTCGGTGTCAAAACGGTAAAGCCCGCCGCCGAGGTGATAAATTACTGTATGGAAAACGGCGTTCTTGTCATCAAGGCAAAAGACAAGGTGCGCCTGCTCCCCGCTCTCAACATTCCCTTTGAGCAACTGAAAAAAGCCGTAAGCGTTATTAAAGATGCGGCTAAGGAGGAAGAAAAATGAATTTTTACGGAAAAGATTATTTGAAGCTTCTCGATTTTTCGAGCGAAGAAATAGCTTATCTCATAAATCTCGCCGCCGTTCTTAAAGCAAAGAAAAAATCGGGCGAAGCGCACAAATACTGCGAGGGCAAAAACGTTGCCCTGATTTTTGAAAAAACGAGCACGCGCACACGTTGCAGCTTTGAGGTTGCGGCAAGAGACCTCGGTATGGGCTGTACCTATCTCGACCCCTCGGGCTCACAAATCGGCAAAAAGGAAAGCATAGCCGACACCGCCCGCGTTCTTTCTGGTATGTTTGACGGCATTGAATACAGAGGCTTCGGTCAGGCGATAGTCGAGGAGCTTGCGGAATATGCAAGCGTTCCCGTATGGAACGGTCTTACCAATGAATTCCACCCCACACAGATACTTGCCGATTTTCTCACGATAAAGGAGCATTTCGGATATCTCGAGGGAATAAAATTCGTATATATGGGCGACTCCCGCTTCAATATGGGCAATTCCCTTATGGTCGGCTGTGCAAAAATGGGTATGGATTTTACTGCTTGTGCCCCCGAAGAGTATTTCCCCGACAAAGCGCTTGTCGATGAATGCAAGGCAATTGCGAAAAAAACAGGCGCAAAAATCAATCTTTGCACTTCTCCCTCGGAAGCGGTCAAAAATGCCGACGTCATTTACACGGACATTTGGGTTTCCATGGGTGAGCCCGCCGAAGTTTGGGAGGAGAGAATCAACGCTCTTTCGCCCTATCAGGTAAACTCCGCTCTTATGTCGGCGGCATCTTCCGAAGCGATATTTATGCACTGCCTGCCCGCATATCACGACCTCAAAACAACCATAGGCAGAGAAATGGGCGAAAAATTCGGCAGAACGGAAATGGAGGTTACCGACGAAGTGTTCGAGGGCCCGCAGTCCGTTGTATTCAAGGAAGCTGAAAACCGTATGCATACCATCAAGGCGGTAATGGCGGCAACACTGTGTCCCGATATCGAAAAGGCACTTGGGAGCAAAATACAATGAAAGCATTTGACAGAAAGCTCGTTTTGGAGGACGGCAGCGAATACCTCGGCTACGGCTTCGGAAGCAGTGCGGAAAGAGTGTGTGAGCTTGTTTTCAATACCTCAATGGTCGGCTATCAGGAAATAGCCTCCGACCCGTCGTATACGGATCAAGCCGTTGTAATGACTTATCCCCTGATAGGAAATTACGGCATTACGGACGACGATTTTGAATGCAAAAACCCGAGCATCGGCACTTTTATAGTTTATGATTACAACGACAGACCGTCGAATTTCAGATACACCAAAACGCTTTCGGAGCTACTCGAGGAAAACAGCATTCCCGCCATATCCGGCGTTGATACAAGGCGTTTAACCCGCAGTATAAGGGATTTCGGCTCACGCAGAGGTATAATCACGGACATTTCCACGCCGACTGATAAGGCGATTGAAATAATCAAAAACACGCCCGTTCCGCACGACGCCGTTGCCCGTGTAAGCTGCAAAAAGCGTTGGTATTCGCGCACGGCAAATCCGCAGTTCAACGTTGTCGCAATCGACTGCGGAATAAAGCTCGGCATTGTGCGCAGTCTTAACCGTCTGGGCTGTAACGTTACCGTCGTACCCTTTGACACGCCCGCCAAGGAAATCGAATTTATGAAGCCCGACGGAGTTTTTCTTTCAAACGGCCCGGGCGACCCCGAGGACGTGACTCCCGTTATCGAAACGGTTAAAAAGCTTCGCGGAAAATATCCGATTTTCGGCATTTGTCTCGGTCATCAGATAATCTCTCTTGCCTACGGCGGAAAAACCTACAAGCTGAAATTCGGTCACAGGGGCGGCAATCACCCCGTTTTGAATACTCTTACAAACAAAATCGAAATAACATCTCAAAACCACAGCTACGCCGTTGACCGTGAAAGTCTCGAGGGAACAGGCTTATCCGTTACCCATACAAATCTGCTCGACGGCACGGTTGAGGGAATGCGCTGTGAAAAAGACGGAGTTTTCAGCGTGCAATATCACCCCGAAAGTTCCCCCGGCCCACAGGACAGCGGCTATCTTTTCAACATTTTCGTTGACAATATGAAGGAGGCGAAAACTCGTGCCGAAAAGAAATGACATAAGAAAAGTGCTTGTTATCGGCGCGGGTCCCATCGTCATCGGTC
>CAYNUD010000116.1:0-5214 GCA_964400315.1 uncultured Clostridium sp.
CAAACTAAAACAAAACTGACTCCGCTCGAAAAACGAAATCAGTTTGTTGCTTAAAATTTAATTTACTACCAATTAGGCTGTTTTTGTACTGTCTGCACTATCTGGGGCAGTTAAGGCAGGTTAAACCGTGCTTTAGAGCTGTTTTTCTTTATTTATTCAACTACCTTAACAAAATCCGATGCGGGGTGCTTGCAAAGCGGACAGATGAAATTTTCGGGCAACTCGTCGCCTACATATTCATAACCGCAAATGGAACAGCGCCAAATGACCTTGTTTGATTTTTCTTTTTTATCCGGTTTGGGCTTAATATTATTATGATAGTATTCATAGGTGGCGGACGGAATATCGGAAAGAGTACGCATTTCCGTTATTTTACCGATAAACATAGTGTGTGAACCGAAATCAACCGTGGTTTCTTTTTTGATGCAGATATACGCATTCGTGCCGGCAGTAATATACATGATGCCGTTGGATGCTCTTTCGCATTCGGTATAGCCTTTTAACTTGTCAACTGTTTTTCCCGATTGAAATCCGAAATGGCGGAACAGTTCGAAATTTGCATCTTCACTTATTATCGAAATATTAAAGCAGTCGCTGTTCATCATCATATCATGGGTCAGATTTTCCTTGCTTACACAAACGCCGAAGCTTTGCGGATACGATGAAACCTGCATAACCGTATTTACTATGCAACCGTTATCTTTGCCGTTTTCCGCCGCTGTGAGAACATATAAACCGTAGCTTATTTTTTGAATAGTGTTGTCATTCATGTTCATTTCTCCTTTTGATTTAAGTGTTTCGGTGTTTTAAGAATAATATATTTTGCTCGGATTTTCATTGACAAATTGATTTTATTAGAAATAAAGAAAAATTTTTACGGAGTATTTATCCGCTGTGTATTCGAGCTTGTTTGTGGCAAAGTATTAGTGCCCCGAATGCGAGGGCAAATTCAATGCTTCGGCAAACACGGAGGTGAACGGATGAAGCGTTTTTTTAAAACTCTGAGCGTTTTATTTTTTGCTCTTTGCATCGGAATATTCTCAATTATAGCATACGGCAGTAACAATTTGCCCGACAGTATTTCCGCAACGGACAGCTTTGACGATATAGGAGGAATATACTCCGTAAGCTGTTCGGGAGATGTGGAATCTGTGGGCGCTGTCGCAAACGGTGCTCAATACGGCACACAAATAAGGGCGTTGAGAATTTTTCCGATAAAGAAGATAACGGTGGACATATCAAAACGCAAATATGTTGCAATAGGCGGTGAGGTGTTCGGCATAAAGCTGTATACCAAAGGCGCAATTGTTGTAAATGTTGATGCGGTGACAACTTCTCACGGCAATGTATCTCCGGGAAGCAAAGCGGGCATAAAAGTCGGCGATGTTATAACCCATGCAGGAGAATTTGCTGTTGAAAATTCGGATATGCTCACTAAGGCAATAGAGCGTTCTCAGGGAGAACCCGTTGAATTGACGGTTATCAGAAACGGTGAGAGTCTTGCCGTCAAGCTGCAACCCGTAATGTCGGTTGACGGGCAATACAGAGCAGGTATTTGGGTTAGAGACAGTTCTGCTGGCATCGGAACGGTCACTTTTTACGATGATGAAAAAATGTGCTTTGCAGGTCTCGGACACGGTGTCTGCGATGTTGACACAGGTGAGATAATGCCCCTTTCGCAAGGGGAAGCGGTCAGAGCGAAAGTAAACGGCTTCTATAAGAGCAGTTCGGGAAACCCCGGTGAGCTGTGCGGAATATTTACGGATGTATCTCTCGGCGGCCTTCGTGTTAATCATGAAACGGGAGTTTACGGCGAGCTTCGGCAACCAAGCGGCAAACAGACTTTGCCGGTTGCGCTTGAATCCGAAGTAAAACTCGGGAAAGCACAGATTGTTGCGAGCGTTGAGGAAGGGAAAACGGAGTATTATGATATCGAAATAACAAAGATATATCCGGATTCCGACTCAACGGTCAGAAACATGATAATCAAGATTACGGATACCGAGCTGCTTGAAAAAACAGGCGGAATACTGCGTGGAATGAGCGGAAGTCCGATAATTCAGGATTCTATGCTTGTTGGAGCGGTAACCCATGTTTTTGTTAACAATCCGGAACAGGGCTATGCAATATTTGCACAGAAAATGATAGAGACAATGGATTCGTTGGATAACGAAGATACGGAGCTTGTCTCATAGCCGAAAGCAAAGAAGAGGACTGCCGCACTGCGACAGTCCTCAAACAATATTGTTTATTTTGTCGTTTCTTTTGTAAGAGTCATTGTGCCGTCGGAATCGGTCAATGCAAGAGTATCACCGTCAAAAGCGTAAGTATAGGTGTAGGTTTTTTGAAGCAGGGGAGTGTCTGTTGTAACTGTAATAGCCGTCTCGTCAATTGTGTAGTTCATCGCAATGCCGACACCTATTGCCGAGGTCATAACGCCCGAACCGTTTTCATTAAAGGTGTATTCAACATTCGATGAAACACCGAGAAGCGTTACCTGACCTTTCCATGTGCCGATAATAGCTTTTTCGGGCTTCGGAGCACAGGCGGTAAACAAGGTGAGCGCAAAACATAAAATCATTACAATGCTGATAGCTTTTTTCATGTATATATCAGCTCCTTTCAATTGTATTATATATGAATTGCTTTTTTGTGTCAAGGAAATTGCGCGAAGGACAATGTCCGATATGTCGAACGAAAGCGAAAAATGCGAAAACTATTTGTCAATAAATGGTTGACAATTTTTACAATTTATGGTAGTATCTCTGTGAAGTAAATCATTCGGAGGTAAAAAATATGAGAAAATTGTTGAAAGTAATGTTGACCGAGGACGGTAGCGAAACACCGCATGAGCTTGCGGGAATACTGCGTTCAAACAATTGCGAGGTATCTACCGTTATTAAGGACGGAACGCAGATAATCGAAAGACTGAAAAACGGAGAAGTGCCCGATGTCTTACTTATGGATGGTTTTATGTCCGGCCTTGATGCACTCGGAGTGCTACGTGAAATGTCATCGCTTCGTCTTGAAAAGCATCCCATGGTAATGGTGCTTTCAAGTGCGGACAATCAACGCTTTGAGAGCGAGGTCTTAAGAAGCGGAGCGGATTATTATTTTCTTAAGCCGTATAATCCGGCAATGCTTGCCGAGAGAATTATTCAGTTTTCAAGCATACACAATGCAAACGCCAACAGCGGCGGCGTTAAGGACTTGGAAGTCGTCGTGTCGCAGATAATGCACCAAATCGGCGTGCCTGCACATATAAGAGGCTATCAATACCTGCGTGAAGCGATAATTTTGTCCGTCAATAACGACGAAATGATAAGCTCGGTCACCAAGGTGCTTTATCCCACCGTTGCCAAAACCTTCAAAACAACGCCGTCGAGAGTCGAAAGAGCGATTCGCCATGCGATAGAGGTTGCATGGGACAGGGGCGATGTTGACGTGCTCAGCTCATATTTCGGTTACACGATACAAAATGAACGCGGCAAGCCTACAAACAGCGAATTTATCGCAATGATAAGCGACAATCTTAAATTACAAATGAAAACGGTATAAGAAAATCGGGCCGGTGCAATCACACCGACCCGATAAAGTTTTTAACCGAAAAAAGAGAAAAGCTTTTCGATTATTGCCATTAAATCAAAGCCGCCGGGAGCGTTAAATTCACTGTCATCAACGGTGAAAGAAATGTTTTCAAGGCTAAGAAGTTCTTTACCGTCCTTGTCGATAAGCTCAACGGATTTGATGTTGTCACCGCTAAACACTGAGTTTATGGCGAAATCACCGACTTGGGCAGAAGAAATGTCGAACCTTTCAAAATAGTATTCGTCATTTGCCGAGGTTGTCAGCTTTACGGTGTCAAAATCGAGAGCGTCGTCAATTGTATCCCAAAGCTTGCCGTCGGAAATGTTAATGCCAAAATCGCCAAGTTCATAATGAATAAACGGAAGAGCGGTAAGATAGAGAACGGCGGAATTGTCGGAGACAATGATTTTTGCACCTATGAAGCCGTAGAGCTTGCATTCGGCAGCAAGCTTGTTGTCCTTTGCGTATACGGTGACTTTGGAAGTGCCGAGAGCTGCCAGCTCTTGCGCCATATCTTCACCGAGAACAACATCTGCGCTGAATTCCTTATTCGCAAGAACGGAATTAACAAGAGTCTCTGTCTTTGATATGTTTGCTTCTTCGGCAAAAGCCGTGAAAGCAAACGCAGAAAATGCGAGTATGAGTGCGAGAGCGATGCTTAATACTTTTTTCATACTTCTTACTCCTTTATACTTAATGTATATGCAATCTGTTGCGGATTTTATGCCGCAAGGGGAAGAGCCTCAATTATGCCGATAAGCTTTAAGAGCTTTGTGAGGTCAATACCGACGGGCTTTTTGAATATTCCGTCATCAACCGAGAACGAATAGCTGTTGACAGTCGTAACCTGCGTAGATTTATCAACGGAATCATATACGCTGATGAATTTGAGCACATCGCCTTGATAATAGAATTTTGTAGTGACGTATTCTCTGTCGTTGTATTCCTCGACAACATATTCCGCTCCGTCAACGCTTTCGTTGTAGGTGCCGACATATGCAAGAAGAAGCTGTGCGGCATCTACGGATTTGTCGATAAGCTCCCAAATTGTGCCGTCTATGCCGACAAAATCAAGTCCGAGGCCGTCGACTGCAATGTAAGCAAAGGGAACGGCGGTGCAATAAGCGTAGAACGTGCCGTCGATGATTGATGCTCTTACGGGCAAAAAGCCGAGCTTTGTGTCAACGGCAATGTTGTCGTCCTTGATGTAAAGGTCGATTGCCGATACATCAAAGCCCATTCCGAATTTCGAATCGGGAGTTACGGATACCTGAAGCTCTTTGGTGGTTGCGAGCTTTTCGAAAAGAGCTTCTGTTTTAGTCGGCGGGGTGTTGTCGGCAAAAGCCGCAACGGAGCAGACCGATAAAGCGATTGCAAGGGTAAGTAAAATGCTTATAAATTTTTTCACGCGAATTCCTCCTTAAATCAGTCGTTGTCGTCAAGTTTGAGAACAGCCATAAACGCTTCCTGCGGAACCTCGACGGTACCGAAGTGGCGCATACGCTTCTTGCCCTCTTTTTGCTTTTCGAGCAACTTTTTCTTTCTTGTGATATCGCCGCCGTAGCACTTTGCAAGAACATCCTTGCGCATTGCCTTGACGGTTTCACGGGCAATAATTTTGCCGCC
>CAYNUD010000117.1:0-5213 GCA_964400315.1 uncultured Clostridium sp.
CAAAGCACCGAAAACACGCCGTTTAAGGCGGGTTCGGATGCGTCAGTTGCGGCTAAAAAGAATATAGACTGATTTAATGTGTTAAACGCTCTCCGAGAAAAGCTCCTCGGGGGGCGTTTTCTTTCACCTTTCGCCTTTTGCCGAATATTCTGTTATCGGAAGTATCCGACTCAATGGAGGTAATTATGAAGCAAATTGTAACAACGCTTGACAAAGTGCCCGTCGGCAAAAGCGTACTTATATTGTCCGTTTCTGCACGGGACGGCATACGTCGCAGGCTGACAGAGCTCGGCTTTATCCGCGGTGCAAAAACAACGTGTATCGGCGAAAGCCCCCTCGGAGATCCAAAAGCCTTTCTCATAGACGGCGCGGTAATCGCTCTGCGAAAAAAAGACTGTGCATCAATTGATATATTACAGGGTGAGTACATTGAACAAGCAAAAGGTTAAACCCGTTATCGCTCTTGCAGGTAATCCGAACGTCGGGAAAAGTACCGTGTTTAACGGTCTTACGGGTCTGCATCAGCACACCGGAAACTGGTCGGGAAAAACGGTTGAAAACGCTTTCGGAAGCTTGCATATCAAAGGGAAAGAATATACCCTTGTTGATTTGCCCGGAACATACTCCCTGACTCCGCATTCCGCAGAGGAAGAGGCCGCCCGTGACATTCTCTGCTTCGAGCATCCGGATGCCGTCATTGCCGTTTGCGATGCCGAACGACTTGAGCGCAGTATGTCCCTTGTTCTTCAAATTGCCGAAATATGCCCCAAAGTCATAATCTGTATCAATCTTATTGACGAAGCAAAAAAGAAGGGCATTTCATTGAATTTAAAACTAATCGAAGAAAGAACGGGACTTCCCGTAATCACCGCTTGCGCCCGAAGTAAAAAGGGGCTTGAACCGTTGAAAGAAGCTGTTAACGGCATTGACAGCCTGAAATTTTCACCCGCTCGTGTCGAATATTCCGAAACTGTTGAAAAAGCCGTTTCGATAATCGAGAATGCCGTTTCCGAAAATCAAAGCTGTTTTGACAGCAGATGGCTTGCGCTCCGTATTCTTGACGGAGATTCGGATCTAAACTCAAAACTTGCGAAAAAGCTCGGCACGGGCTTTTTTAACGCTCCGGAATTGCGCCTTGCTGTCATGCGTGCAAAATCCGTTCTTAACGAAAACAATACGCAAATCGAAGATATGATTTCCGAAGGGATTGTCAATACCGCTCATAAAATCTGCTCGGGAGCAATCGACCGCAAAAAGGCACGTTCCGACACAGACAGACGGCTCGATCGTTTTCTCACGGGAAAATTCACCGCTTTCCCCGCCATGCTTCTCCTGTTGGCATTCGTTTTTTGGCTTACGGTATGCGGTGCGAATTATCCCTCCGCCGTTTTGTCCGACCTGCTTTTCGGCATTCAAGGCAAGCTGAGCGAGCTGTTTCATATGTTAAACGCTCCCGATTGGTTGCACGGTTGCATCGTTCTCGGTGCTTACAGAGTTCTTGCATGGGTAATTTCCGTAATGCTTCCTCCCATGGCAATATTTTTTCCGCTTTTTACACTGCTTGAAGATCTCGGCGTTTTGCCGCGAATAGCTTACAATCTTGACCGTCCGTTTGCCGCTTGTAACGCTTGCGGAAAGCAAGCTCTAACCATGTGCATGGGATTCGGCTGTAACTCCGTAGGCGTGACGGGAAGCAGAATAATAGATTCTCCCCGCGAAAGAGCACTGGCCGTGCTTACAAACAGCTTTGTTCCCTGCAACGGAAGATTTCCGATGCTCATCTCTCTTTCCGCCGCATTTTTTGTCGGCTCGGGTCTTGCATCATCCTTTATCGGTGCCGCCGCAGTTACCGTCGCCGTCCTGCTCGGAATACTTATGACCCTTTGCGTTACGAAATTCCTTTCGGCAACATTTTTGAAAGGCGTACCGTCCTCCTTTACCCTTGAGTTACCGCCTTACCGTGCTCCTCAGGTCGGCAAGGTTATCGTTCGCTCCGTGCTCGACAGAACGCTTTTCGTTCTCGGCAGAGCTGCCTCGGTCGCTGCTCCGTCGGGTATCATAATATGGATATGTGCAAACATAAGCATAAACGGTGCTTCCCTGCTGTCGCTTTGTGCCGACGCTCTCGACCCCATAGGCAGACTTCTCGGAATGGACGGTGTAATTCTAACCGCATTTATTCTCGGTTTTCCCGCAAACGAAATCGTTATTCCGATAATGCTTATGTCCTATTCCGCCTTGGGCACTCTCCCGGAACTAACTCAGGCGGAGACAATGCTCGAAATATTTACGGCAAACGGTTGGACCGTTACCACCGCTGTTTGCGTAATGATTTTTTCACTGTTTCATTGGCCCTGCTCCACCACATTACTGACCGTTCGCAAGGAAACGCACAGCGCTGCCATGACCGTCGGTGCCGCCGTTCTTCCCGCCGTCACGGGAGCATTGCTTTGCATGGCGGTAAAAGCCGTTTCGCATTTGTTTTAACACCGACTTGCCCGATATCCCGCCGCAAGGCTCGAAGTCGGGCATTACTTTTTATAAAAATCTTGACCTTGTCGTAATTATTTGTTATTATAAGGTGTAAACTTATATAATATTATAAGAAAGTGGTGTTTTTATTGAGCCGCAACAAAAACATAGGAGCAAAAATAAAAGATGCCGTAGGCATTGAGGGCAACACTTGGGAATATTTGCGTCCCATAGTAGGATATAACGTTGCCTGCATTACCACGGGCGGTGTTACAAACCCCATAGGTATGTATCACCAGCAGTTTCTGAACTTCGTCGAGGGAATGAGCACCGGTATGTCCGGTCTTATAAGCACCATAGGCGGCGTTGTCGATGCAATAACCGACCTTGCCATGGGCTTCATTACGGACAGAACGAAATCCCGCTTCGGCAAGCACAGGATTTGGCTTATCGCAGGTCTGCCCGTGCTTCTTATCGGCTATTTTATGAAGTGGTATTCGTTCGGAATTTCGGGAACGGGCAACTCAACCGCTCTTTTTATCTGGTATCTCCTTGCCTCGCTTATTTACAGCTCAGGCTACACCATGATAAACATTCCCCATCAGGCTATGCTTCCGACAGTTGCGCCAAAGTATTTTCAGAGAACGCAGTATAAAATTGTCGAATATATTTTCAATATGTTCGGTATGTTCCCCTCTTTCATTTTTATGAGCATCGTTCTCGGCGGCACAAAAATGGTCAACCCCTCCCCCGCAGACAGGTCAAAATATCTCATTTGCGGCATTGTTTTCGTCATTTATTTCTGCTGGGCTCCCCTTGTCACTTTCTTTTCGACAAAAGAAAAGAGCTCGCTTGACCTCGAAAACCCGCCCATCGACTACAAATATTTCATACGCGAATATATTCAGGTTTTCAAGAACAAGGCATTCAGAGATTATTTTCTTATCAACCTTTTCTACGGCTTCTCAAAGAGCTTTTACAGCTATGCCGACCAGTTTTATATCCGCAGCATAGCCGACAAATACAGCCATTTCAGCATTCTCAACACCGTCGGCGGTGCGGCCGAGGTAGCGGGCGGCCCCGTAAACTATTTCCTTGTCCGTTACATAGACAAGCGTGTGTGCGGCATTCTTCTTGCACCGATGATGATAGTCGGTCTGCTTATCGGCGGCTTCGTCACTCCGAGCACTCCCGTTGCTTTCCTTTATATCGCCGCTGTCCTTTACAATTTCGGCTTCTCGGGTCCCGGCTTTGTTATTAACAACATTCAGCCCGACGTTACCGACGTTGACGAACTTATAACCGGCAGACGTCGCGAAGGCGTTATCGGCACATTCTATTCGTTCGTTAAGAAAACAATCAACAGCTTCGTTACCGGTATTCTCGGATTTTTCCTTCAGTTTATCGGCTACGACACGACAAATCTCAGCAGCATTGAATATGCGGCATTGAGCAACACGACAAAGTTCGGCATTCGCCTTATCGTGAGCTATCTGCCCGCACTATTTGCGATAATTTCTCTCATTCTCATTTTCCGCTTCAAGATGAAAAAGCGCGACCACGAAATAATCCAGTCCGTCATTGCTCAAAAGCACGAAACGGGAACCTGCGACATTTCACAGGAGGATAAGCAGCGTCTTGAAGAAATCGCAGGTCACAAATGGGAAGATATGTGGATAGGTCAGGCAAGCGTTCACAAAAAGCTCGAAGAATTGGCTGAAATCTAATTAGGAGAACATTACATTGGCAGTATCAAAAGATAAAATCAGAAATTTTTGCATAATCGCTCACATAGACCACGGCAAATCGACACTTGCGGACAGGCTTCTCGAAAAAACGAAATCCGTTGCTCTGCGTGATATGACCGCACAGCTTCTTGACAAAATGGATCTCGAGAGAGAAAGAGGCATAACAATAAAGGCTCACGCCGTAAAGCTGAATTATGTTGCCGAAGACGGTGAAGAATACGCACTGAATCTAATCGACACTCCGGGTCATGTTGACTTTAATTATGAGGTTTCCCGTTCGCTTGCCGCCTGTGAGGGTGCAGTGCTGATAATAGATGCTTCTCAAGGCGTAGAGGCTCAAACTCTTGCAAACACTTACCTTGCGCTCGATCACGACCTTGAAATAGTACCCGTAATCAACAAAATCGACCTTCCGTCGGCAGACCCCGATCGTGTTGCCGCAGAGGTTGAGGACGTAATCGGTCTTGATTGCTCCGAGGCACCGAAAATTTCCGCAAAAACAGGTCAAAATGTAGAGCAGGTGCTTGAACGCATAGTTAAGGATATCCCCGCTCCGGTTGCGGACGACACGCTTCCGTGCCGAGCGTTGATATTCGATTCCGTGTATGACAGCTATAAGGGCGTTATTGTCTATGTGCGAATCAAGGAGGGCGTAATAAAGCCCGGTGACACTATGCGTATGATGGCAACGGGCGCCGAATTTACGGTTGTTGAAACCGGTTATATGCGTGCCACCGAGCCTGAACCTTGCTCGCAACTTACCGCTGGTGAAGTCGGATACATTACCGCTTCCATTAAAACCGTAGGCGATGCAAGAGTCGGCGATACCGTAACAACAGCGGAAAATCCTGCCGCCGAGCCGCTTCCCGGTTACCGCAAGGTCAATCCCATGGTATTCTGCGGAATTTATCCGGCAGACGGTGCGGATTACGAAAACCTCCGTGATGCACTCGAAAAATTACAGCTCAACGATGCCGCTTTGAGCTATGAGCC
>CAYNUD010000118.1:0-5213 GCA_964400315.1 uncultured Clostridium sp.
CTCAAGTTGGTGACGAGGCGCCCCTGCTAAGGGCGTAGGTCGGGTAACCGGCGCGGGAGTTCGAGTCTCCCCTTCTCCGCCAAGTCAAAAATCCTGTCGATTATGTCGGCAGGATTTTTGTTGTATATTCATTACAGCTTTTTTAATTTGGCTTTACTTCGTTTTTAAGCTCTTTGCCGTCGAAATAATCTCTGAGGTTGCCGAGGGTGATTTCGGCGATGCGTTCCAAGGCTTCTTTCGTTAAAAATGCCTGATGAGAGGTTACAAGCACGTTGGGCATTGCAATCAGCCTTGCAAGAACATCGTCGTGGACAATGCTTTCGGACAAATCCTCATAAAAAAATTCACTTTCTTCTTCGTAAACGTCAAGCCCCGCACCGCCGACTTTGCCGCTTTTTATGCCGTCAATCAAAGCCTCGCTGTCTATCAAGGCGCCTCTCGAGGTGTTGATAATGAAAACTCGGTCTTTCATTATCGAAAGCGAATGCCGATTTATCAGGTGGTAGGTGCTTGTGCTCAGCGGACAGTGGAGCGAAATGACGTCCGAACGGCGAAAAAGCTCCTCGAGAGAAACATATTCGAGAAAGCCGTTTGACGGTGCGGGGTCATAGGCGATGACCTTCATTCCGAGTCCTCTGCATATTTCAACAAAAGTCATTCCGATTTTACCCGTGCCTATTACGCCGACGGTTTTTCCGAAAAGGTCAAAGCCGACAAACCCGTTTAGGCTGAAGTTAAAATCCTTGGTGCGAATGTAAGCCTTGTGCGTCTTGCGTACCAGAGTGAGAAGCAGTGCAAGGGCATGCTCGGCTATGGCATGAGGCGAATATGCGGGAACACGCACGACGGGTATTTCATTCCCCGTTGCTTTAAGGTCAACATTGTTGTAGCCTGCACAGCGAAGTGCGATAAGCTCAACCCCGACCGAACGCAGAACCTGTGCGGTTTCTCTGTCGATGATATCGTTGACAAAAGCAACAACGGCACGTGAACCCGTTGCCATCACCGCACTGCGGCGGCTCAGTCGAGAGTCGAAATATTCGATTTCTATTCCGAAATCACCTTTCAGAGTGTCAAAATAAATTTTGTCGTAGGGCTTTGCATCAAAGAAAGCAACCTTGTTCAAGCGTATTCCTCCAAAATAACAAATAAAAAAGCCTTTCGGAGATATATTTCCCCGAAAGGCCGTTGTTATTATTATTTCAATTTGTGAATGAACAGACCACTGAGAAGCTTCGGCTCGAACCATGTTGATTTCGGCGGCATAAGCTTGCCTGCGGCGGCAATATCCATAAGCTCTCGCAGGGTTGTGGGATACATTGAAAATGCAAGGCACATATCCGTCGAAGCCCGTCTTTCAAGCTCACCGAGACCCCTTATTCCGCCGACAAAATCAATGCGTTTGTCGGTTCTCGGGTCATCAATGCCGAGAACGGGGGAGATAAGGTTGTTTTGAAGAACGGAAACATCGAGTGCGGCAACGGGGTCGTTTTCGTCAAAGGTGCCCGTTTTTGCCGTCAGCTTGTACCATTCGCCGCCGAGAAACATTCCGAAGGTATGCGCTTTTTCGGGCTTGTATGCTTCCTTACCCGCTTTTTCAACAGTGAAATCTGCGGAAATTTTTTCGATAAATTCATCGGGTGTGTTGCCGTTCAGGTCACGTATAACACGGTTGTAATCCATTATTTCAAGCTCGTCGCAGGAGAAAAGAACCGCAAGGAAGAAGTTAAATTCTTCGCTGCCGTCATAATCGGGGAATTGCTCGCGGCGTTTCAGACCGACCTTTACGGCCGAAGCGGCTCTGTGATGACCGTCGGCAATGTAAAGATAGTCCGTGCCGCCGAAAAGTGAAGCGATTTCGGCGTTTATCTCGGGTCGGTCAATGACCCAAACCGTGTTCGTAATTCCGTCCTCGGTAACAAAATCATATATCGGCTCGTGTGAATTTTTCCAATTTGCAACGATTTCGGCGATGCCGTTGTTCGGACGGTAGGTCAAAAATATGGGGCCGGTGTTTGCGTCGCAGTAATCGACATGGTTTATTCTGTCCGCCTCCTTGTCGGCACGGGTAAGCTCGTGCTTTTTGATGACGTTGTTTATATAATCGTCTATCGAGACACAGCCGACAAGTCCGGTTTGGCTTCTGCCGTTCATAATTTGACGGTAAATGTAGAAGCATTCTTCGCTGTCCTGCTCGCATATGCCGTCGGAAACAAGCTTGTCGAGATTTTCTCTTGCTTTAAGATAAACTTTTTCGGAATAAAGCTCCGTGCCCTCGGGTAAATCTATTTCCGCTTTGTCAACGTGCAAAAATGAATAAGGCTTTCCCTTTACCGCTTGGGCGGCTTCGCTGCTGTTCATTACATCGTAAGGCAGAGCGGCAACCTGAGAAGCGTATTCGGGAACTGGTCTTACCGCCTTGAAAGGCTTGAATATGGCCATGGTATCAACCTCCGTTTGATTTTAAGTATATGTTACAATAATATTAAAACTTTGTCAATTATATATTTTAATCTTGCATTTCATAATTGCGTAATGTATAATAAAACCGAGAAAAGGAGGAATATTTATGTACTGTTCAAATTGCGGCAATCAAGTGCCCGACGGCGCGAACGCTTGCCCGTCCTGCGGTACCGCAACGAATAATGCTCCCGCTACTGATAAAAAGAGTTCGCTGAAAGCTCCGGGAAAAGGCGCGAAAAGCTATGCGGCAATATTCACCGCGCTTCTTGTTTTCCCTTCAACTTTATGCATTGCCCTCGATTTATCTTTTGATAAGTATGATTACTGGTTCGGCTATGTTGTCGGCGCTTTGCTTTGCGTTTGGGTATGTGCGGTGCTTCCGGTATTGCGTATAACGCCGCCTGCCGTTACCGCTCTTGCGTGTTTTACCGTCATTGTCGGATATGTGTTCTTTATAGCCAATAAGACAGGGCATTTCGTTTGGCTTTACAAGCTCCTGTTGCCGATGTTTATTTTGAGTGCCGCTTTCATCGCGATAGATGTTGCGGTGATAGGTAATAAGGTAAAGGGACTTCACATATTCTCACTGCTTTCGGGCGAGGCGTGCCTTTGGATAATTGCTCTTGAAGCAACGCTCGATAATCTTGCAAAGGGCACCGTTGACCTCGGTTGGTCGCTGATAATATCATGCGCGTTTATTTCGGTGATAGCCGTTTTTGAAGCGTTTAGCTATGTGGGACGGTTGAACAAAAAGTAAACATAAAGAAAAAACACGGCCGTGCTTAAAAACACAGCCGTGTGTATTTTTATCCGAGCTTCTCAAAACCGTTGCGGTAGCAAACAAAAACGTTGGAATAATCTTTGTATGCCTTGACGGAAAGTCCGCCTTCTTTGTCAAGATCACCGAGTCGGAGAGAAATCCTTTCCGAAAGATTTTCGCTTACAGTCTTTGAGTTAAGCATATCGAAAGCTGTTATTACCGCACCGCCCAGCAGTGTGGAGGCGAGAGGATAGGAGTAAGCAAACAACTGTCCGTTAATGTCGGTCGGAAGTGCTGCCGAAAGAGCTTTGATATAGGATGCCGTGTCCGATACTTTTTCGGGCAGTTCGATGTCAACGCTTTCGGAAACGCCGTTATAAGCGGTGGGGAAGGAGGGGCATATATACATAAAGCCCCTTTCCTGCGCAACGGTAACAAGGGTGGATTGGATTGAACTGTCGGTTGAGAAAAGTACGATACCGGTGCCATCAACGGTTTTGTTCGCAACAAGCCTTGCAACCGATTCCCTAACATAGAGCTTGGATTGCTCTATTCCGCCCGAGAAGGTCGGGTCAACGGAGTTATCGTAAATAAAAGTGATTCCGTTTTCTTTGCAGATGTTTTCGAAATATGATTTTTCGGCCGCATAGAGAGGATTTTCGGTGTGACGGTTAAAGGAGAACATCACAAAATATTTTGCACCGTTCTTTTGCGCGGTCGATATGATGTCCGAAGCGGCACTTTCCCAATCCGCACAAAGCACAAGGTCGGCAATTGACGATACGGTATCCAATAAATCCTCGGGCTCGATGCAAAGTGTCAGCAGGTCGGGATTTATTTTTTTTGCGGCGGAAATTGCAAGGGAGGTGTATTGCGTTGCTCTTGCATAGACTATTGCGCCGACGGAGGAATCTGCCGCAAGCTCCTGCGAGAGCTGCATTATCGGAGGATTGCCCGCTTTGAGTATTCTGCTGTCGGCATATTCTTTAACGATAACATTGTCGGGATATGCCGATGCAAGTTCGTATGCCGCAAGATAATCCTCGGGATATTGCTCTTTCGGGGCAACAAGCACCGCTACCTTTTTTTGAGGAAGGTCAATCGGTTCGGTAGGCTCTTTTTTGCCGCAGGCGGCAAAAGAAAGAATGAGTGTAACGGCGAGAAAAGCCGCAATAATTTTTTTAAGCATAAGATTACCTCTTTATTTCGCCGCGCCTCGGGACATAAATTCATTCAGTTCCTTGGGCGCAACGACGGTTATTTTGTCCGAATGGATATACAGCCAGCCGATGAGCTTTTCATCAACAAGAGTGTTGATTTTGGCGTCGATAAAGCCCTTTTTCTCGGAACGTCTGAACTGCATGGGTGAGCTGAAGTAGTTTTCGACAAGCTCGGAGTATTTTTCTTCAAAGCTGATGATAAGCCAATCGTATTTTCTGCGACTTGCCGACGACTCCGAGCCATCGAAATAGTTGAGCGACGTGAGCGGATCACCGTCGAATTCGTTGTCGGAATCGGAGCCGAGAATTTCACAGTCCACAATACGGTTCATTGTAAGAAATTTCGGATTTGCGGGATTGTCCGAAAGCGTGAAAACAAGAGCCGAGGTTTCGGAGGTTATCACTATTTTCCACGGATTGACCGTTATCTCGGTTTCTTTGAATGCACCCGAAAACGAATCTCCGGAAACACGTTGCGTTACAGTCAATCGGGCTTGCTTCCCAGAATGAATGGCAAGGCGCAGATTACGCAAAACGTCAAGCGAAACAACTTCTTTCCCGTTCTGAGAATTAAGGTTTTTCGTTGTTTCGGTCAACAGTTCGAGAGTGGGAATGCAGACATTTGAACGCAGATGATTTTCAACTACCGCTACGCCCTCTTCGGTGAGAACTCTTGAGGAATATATTGCTTCGAGCATGAGGTGAAGCGATATGTAGGAGTAGCTTTTTGCAATATAGTACCCCTTACCTTGGGGGCGGTTTACGCAAAT
>CAYNUD010000119.1:0-4678 GCA_964400315.1 uncultured Clostridium sp.
TCACACTTTGATCCCAGACAGTATCTTGCTCCTGCACGTACCGCAATTCAAGGTATGGTTGAGCACAAGATTAAGAACGTTCTCGGTTGCGCGGGTAAGGCATAATTTGACAATAGCAATACGGCTGTCTCGATATGAGGCAGCCGTATTTTTATCTGTTGTTTCTTTTTCTTTGCCGTTCGCACGGCGGAACTTTGCACACGAGAATGGTATCTTCGCCTATTACGTCGATGTCCTCCCAGCATATGCGAATGCGCTCCCGTCTACCGCACAGCCCGAAATATCTCGGTCTGCCGTAAACGATTATCGCAACCACGCGTCCGCAACAGGAATCAACCTCTATATCACTGACGAGACCTATTCTGCAACCGTCCGCCTTATTTATAACCTCTTTGCATCTCAGTTCGGTAATGCAGCAATTCATGAACAGCCCTCCAATTGAAATTCAATAGAATACTATGTTCACGGCTGTGCAAAAATGAAGGGTTATTTATCTGTATATTTTGAAAGGACCTTTGAAACGGGAGTGAATACGGCAACGGTTACTGCGGAATTTATGCATGCTTTAAGGGCGTTGAAGGGGATTATTGCGGGAATGAGAAGCTCAATTACAGCCCTTGTGCCCTGACCGAGAAAAATTCCCGTGAAAACTATGTTCAGAGGTATCATCACCGCCACCATTGCAACGGAACCGACGGCAAGACCGACGATAAGGCTCTTAAAACTCTTTTTTCTATTGTAGATCAAAGAAGCGATGATTACGAGAACACCGGATGCGGCGAGGTGCATAACGAAGCCTATCCAGCCGCTTGCGGCACTGACCGTAAATGCCTGAATTGCGCACACGGCAAGAAGAATAAGCAGACCCATGCGCGTGCCCAAAAGCATTGAGCCTATGAGAACGGGAATGTCTGCGGCATCGTATTCCAAAAACGGTGCCGACGGAATGAGCGGCAGACGTATCACATATAGAGATACCACCGACAAGGCGGTGAGCATGGCGGCACAGGCAAGGCGAAAGGTTGTTTTTTTGTTTTGCATTAGAATTACTCCTTTTTGCTCGGAGGAAGCGAAAAAGAAAAGCTCCGCAAAAATGCGGAGCGAGTGCTTTTTCGGCATTCTCTCTCATCCGGACTTCACGAAAGTTGTGTTACCGTCGGTTACGGAATTGCACCGTATCGGTCGGGAAGAACCCGAGTCGCGGACTTTTACCGCCGGTGGGGATTTTCACCCCGCCCCGAGAATCAAATTTGATATCATTATACTACGATCGGTACATTTGTCAATAAAAATTTGCATAATATATTCAATAAATTGTTTGTATTTTTGCTGTATATATGTTACAATAAATCGGTAAAAACGATTGGAGGGTTTTGCTTGAATTTTTTGCAGATAGGTACAACTGCCGCCTATGAGGGATTCTGCCTTATTAAGTCGGTGGAAAAGAAACTGACCGCAAAAGGAATACCGTATCTTGACCTCATACTTGCCGATAACAGCGGAGAGATAGGCGCAAAGCTGTGGGATTACAAAGAAACCCCAACCGGAGTTTTCGCAAAATTTGATTTTGTTAAAGTGAGGGGATCTTATGTTCCCTTTAACGATACAACGCAGTTCCGCGTTGAACGTATACGAAAGGTTATGCCGCAAGACGGTGCGCGAATCGAGGATTATGTTCCTTCGGCTTGCTTCTCGGGAGAGGATATGCTTGCCGAAATAATGAGTATAATAAATGGATTTTCGGATGATGAGCTGAAAAGGTTGGTTCTTGCGGTAATTGAAGAATACCGTGAAAAGCTTATTTATTGGCCCGCCGCAAAGAATCTTCATCATGCGGTACGCGGCGGACTGCTTATGCACACGCTTTCGATTCTCCGCCTTGCTCAGGCGGTATGCGGAATATACGGCTTTGTGAATTATGACCTTCTTTGCAGCGGAGCAATACTTCACGATATCGCCAAAATCGAGGAGCTTGAAGTTTCGGAAACGGGAATCGCAAGCGAATATACCGTTAGAGGAAATCTTCTCGGCCATCTTGTTATGGGCGCCGTTACGGTTGACAGGATAGGCAGGGCAAACGGGATAAGCGAGGAGACGCTTACTCTTATTGAACACATGCTTATCTCTCATCACGGTACTCCCGAATTCGGTGCGGCAAAACTGCCGATGTTCATTGAAGCGGAACTCCTTTCGGAGCTTGACCTTCTCGATGCAAGACTTTATGAGATGAATCATGCCGTTTCAGCCGTTTCAAGCGGAGAGTTTACACCTCGTCAGTGGGCGCTTGACAACAGAAATCTTTTTAATCACGGCAAGGGCGGCGAGGATAAGCTCGAGCTTTTAAGTGATACAATAAAAGAAAGGAATGAAATGCTGTGAGAAACCACGAAGTAACAAAAGTTCAGCCTCTACTCAATTCCAAAGGCTCTTTGACCGAAGCAGGTTGGTCGAAGAAGCTTTTGCAGGTTTATGACAGAAATGCGATTAAAGCTCCGAAATTCAGAATTAAAGAGTGGGATTACTATTTAGTCATTTCCGAAAAAAATAATTTCGGCGTTGCTCTCACTCTTTCCGATGACGGCTATATAGGACTTCAATCGGCGACCCTGCTTGATTTTTCCGTTCCGTGGGAGCATACCGAGACGATCTTGAATCCGTTTCCCATGGGCAAATTTAAGCTTCCCTCCACAAGCGAGAGGGGAAACACGGTTTATCATGACAAACGTCTCGATATGGAATTCATTGTGTCCGAGGGAAAGCGCCATTTGATTTGTAATTTCAAGAAGTTTTATGATGGCAAGCCGTTTTCCTGCGACATAACCCTTGAACAGCCCGATATGGATACAATGGTAATCGCAACGCCGTGGAAAGAAAAGGAAACCGCTTTTTATTACAATCAAAAAATCAACTGTATGCGTGCAAGCGGTAAGGCGACCTTTGACGGCAAGGAATATGTTTTTGACCCCGCAACGGACTTCGGCACTCTCGATTGGGGCAGAGGAGTTTGGACATACGACAATACCTGGTATTGGGGCTCGGGCAATATGGATATCGACGGTCATTCCTTCGGCTTCAATATCGGCTACGGCTTCGGCGATACGACGGCGGCGAGCGAAAACATACTTTTCTATGACGGTAAGTGCCATAAGCTCGATGATGTTACATTCAACATTCCCGAAAGCGGATATACCGACCCGTGGACTTTCACCTCAAGTGACGGGCGCTTTGAAATGGAGTTTAAGCCCATTATTGACAGAGCCGCAAAGATTGACGTGAAATTCATAATTACCGACCAACATCAGGTGTTCGGCAGACTCAGCGGTAAAGCGATACTCGACGACGGAACGGTTATCGAGGTCAAGGATATGCTTTGCTTTGCCGAGGATGTTCACAATAAATATTGATTACGGAGATACAAATGGATTGGACTGAGATAAAAATTACCGTTGATGCCGACGAGGTTGACCGTGCGGGAGATATAGCGCAGATGGTTGTGCCCTACGGCATCTACATTGAGGATTACCGCACTCTCGAACAGGAGGCGTGGGAAATCGCAAGAATTGACCTCATTGACGAGGAGCTTCTTGCGAAAGACAGAACCAAGGGAATAGTTCATATTTATATTTCACCCGAGGAAAATCCCGCCGAAGCGGTTTCTTTCCTTGCCGAAAGGCTTACAGCCGAAGGCATAAAGCACGAAATCGACGAAAACGTTTGCAAAAATGCCGACTGGGAAAATAATTGGAAAAAGTATTTTAAGCCCATGCCCGTGGGTAACCGATTGCTTATACGCCCGATTTGGGAACAGGAATACGAAGCAGGGGACAGAGCCGTGCTTCATCTCGAACCGGGCCTTGCATTCGGTTCGGGCACTCACGATACAACACGTCTTTGCCTTGAAAGTCTTGAAAAATATGCGGAAAAGGGCAAAAGCATTCTCGATGTCGGTTGCGGAAGCGGTATACTCTCGATAGCGGGACTGCTTCTCGGAGCGGACAGCGCCGTGGGTGTCGATATTGATGCTCTTGCCGTAAAAACAGCAAAGGAAAACGGCGTTACCAACGGATTTTCCGAGCCTCGGTTCACCGTGCTAAAGGGCTCGCTCACCGATAAAGTCAGCGGAAAATATGATATAATCGTTGCGAATATCGTAGCGGATATCATTATGATCCTGTGCCGTGATGTCAAGAAATATCTTAACGACGGCGGAATATTCATCACTTCGGGCATTATCGAGCCGAGAGAGCAGGATGTTCTCAACGCTTTCGCCGAAAACGGCATCGAGGTTGTAGAAAGACACGAAAGCGGCGGCTGGCTTTGCTTTGAAGCAAGGGTGAGTGAATGAGTATCCAAAGCGAAATACGGGAATTTCTTTTGGAAAGTGGCGTTTCCGATGTTGGCTTTTTTGCCGATGAAAACGCACCGTTGCCGTATGGCATAAGCGTTGCCGTTCGCCTTTCCGAGGAAATTTTAAGCGAGATTGAGGACGAGCCCACCCACACATATTTCAATCATTACCGCAGTGTCAACGCTTTCATTGACAGCGTTTTACTGCGAGCGGGATTGTTTTTGCAGAAAAAGGGCTACCGTTACATTACCGTTGCGGCGTCTCAAAGCATTAACAAGGACGGCTGGAGCTACAGCGGCAGATACTCGCACAAAAAAGCGGCTCGGCTTG
>CAYNUD010000119.1:4688-5128 GCA_964400315.1 uncultured Clostridium sp.
CAATAGGCAGAAATTCTTTGTTCATACACAAGGATTACGGAAGTATGGTGCGTCTCGGCACGATATTCACCGATTGCCCGTTTGAATGTGTCGAGCCGATTAAGGAAAGCGCCTGCACGGGCTGTGACATTTGCGTTAAAGCCTGTCCCGCACACGCAATAAAGGGCGGCGAATGGTCCGAGGGCGTCGAAAGAAGCGAAATATTCGACCCCGAGGCGTGCAGTCGCTATATGAAAGACAATTTTAAGCATATCGGCAGAGGAGCGGTTTGCGGAATTTGCATTAAGGTATGCCCGATAAATAAACTCAAAAAGAAAGGAAAGTGAAATATGTTCACTGATAAACAAATCGAGCGTATGCTCGGTAAGCTCAAGCGTTTTGAAGATATGCTCGAGCCTATGATTTTCACCAAGGTCGGCGAAGTGCCCGCAAGAGCGTGG
>CAYNUD010000120.1:0-5104 GCA_964400315.1 uncultured Clostridium sp.
AATATAAGTCAAGAAAAAGAATCATATATTTATAGAAATATATAAAAACAACCTAAGTCACCGCTCGAAATGACGTTGACTTAGGTTGTTTGCATATAGCGAATGCTGATTTTTTGATGAAATTGTTTCGTGTTTCGGTTTGATTATTGTTCCGAGGTTGAATTTTCGTGTAATTCCGCTCCGTATTTGCACAGCAACGACATGAAAATAAGCATAACTCCGAGGGCTACGCTGTCATAGCCGTCCAAGGACATAATTTCAACGTTTTCGGCAAAGTGTTCAACGATTTCCTGAGCAATCTGTGCCAGAACAAGAGATACAATCGGTATCCAAACGGCCGAAATTCCCAAGTGTAGCAGTTCTTTTGCGCCCGCAACGGTAAAAGGTGTACGGGCTTTCAGTTCGTTTTCAAAATAGCGGTATGCCATACGGGAAACAAAAAATTCTCCGATGCAAAGAATCATACCCACGGCGATTGCCGCCCAAACGGTTCCCTCGCTTATTCCCGCTTCGGTTTGCAGAATACCGTGTAACGTAACACCGCCGAGCTTAATTGCTCGTTCACCCATAAGCAGGGCAACGATACCGATCGCACAGCCGCAAAAGCCGACAATACAGCAAATGTAAACTATTTTTGAAATTACCTTTCCGACTTTTGAAAGAGTTTGAATTGTGTTTAATGTTTTCATGACGGTTTCTCCTTTCAGATTTACGTGCATAGCCGCAACCGACGCATCCGAAAAAACAAATTTCTATTGCATATTAAGCTTGATCCAATTATCCAAAAAATCCATTTGCTCCGAAGTGTGAAACCAGTGCTCTCCGTTTTTTATAACAGTCAAGCCCGCATGATGAGTGTTTGCAAAGTCCGTGACCGTTTCAAAGCTTGTCATATTGTCATTTTCGCCGTAAAGTATTTCGGTCGGAACATTCCATTGTATGGGATGACCGAGAGAATAGGATAGATAATCCCAAGAAAGCGTTTCACCGTAAGCTGTTTCAATTACTTTTTTCTTTTGAAGCTCAGTTGCAGTTATGTCAGAGCGTTCCATCATATTGCGGATAATATTTTCCATACTTACAACGGGCGAAATGAAAAAAGCTTTTTCGATTTTTTCCTGCGGCAGGGCAAGCATTGAAAAGTATGCGCCGATACTGTTCGCGATCAAAATTATGCTGTTGCATTTATCGCACAGTGTTTTGATTGCGGCGGGAAATTCAATCTCCGCTTCCCACGGGGTCGAGGCCTTATAGTCAAGTCCCGTTACTTTGCAGTCTGGAAACAATTGCTTGTAGTGCAACGCTTCTTCTGCCGAACCGCCCATGCCGTGAACATACAGAACCGATTTATCGCTTTTTTGCGTTCGTTCAAACACGATTCTTGTTTCTTTCATACAAATCTTTTTGACCGTGTAGCCGTACTCTGTCAATTCATGCTTGTATCGCAAAAAGGAATGATCAACGGGAACACCGCATATTTGCCCGATTTCTTCAAAGGACAGTGCGATTTCATCCTTTTCGGTTTCACCGAGATAAGCCCAAAGCATACTGTATTTGCTCATATCGTTAAATACCTTCGATTCCGAATCAATGCGTTTTTTGCCGCAGATTGTTTTTATTTTATATCAACTCCGCCGAACATGCAAAATCCGTTAATGTTTACCGTGATTTTATCTTCATTGTTTTTGTCCGTTTCGCGCTTGTCGCTTATTCCGCCGAAAAGGCAGAATGAATTGTTTTTGACGATAACGTTTTGAGGCAGCAAAATATCAACTCCGCCGAACACACACATAACATCGAGCTGCGAACCGTCCGCTATTTTGGCATTGGAAAGATTACATTCCGTTCCGCCGAATACCGCGCCGACTTTTGCGGCCGAAAAGCTTTCGCCCGAATAATCAAGCTTTTGAGAGTTAAAAACAGCAAGAACCTCTTTTTTTTCGCCGCTCACAGACATGTTTTCGCTTTTGCCGGATGATGAAGCAGTTGATTTTACTATAAGCTTAATGCCGATAACTACGATGGCGATGGGGATGAGGGCTTTCCATACAACGTCGAAATCGAAAACATCACGTGCCGCCAGAAGAAGCAGGATTCCGAAAGAAAGACCCGCAAGGTTTCCGAGCTTATCTTTGCTTGTTATAAGACCGTACAGGCAGGGGAGAATGATGAACATTGTCCACCAGCCGTCAAACGAAAAACTGATATCCGTTATTCCGAAAGCCTCCAAAGCGTAAACAACGCCGCAACAAATTAAAAGTGCTCCTATGATAATGCCGGGTAATTTTTTCATTTTGTGTATCCTCCCATAAATTTTATATTTTGACGGATGAACCGCCTTGAATACGGTAGCCGCAAGGGGATTATTGCTGATTCTTGATTTTTTGAGATTTAAGAAGTATCATCATTGCGGTGAAATCTTGCGTGAGCATCTCGGATATCTGTTCCTGCGTGAAATCGCACATATCCGTTGCACACAGCACGGCGATTCCGTAGGTGTGAATCCATACATGCTTGAACAAAGTATCGGCATCCTCGGCTGTCAAACCGTAATCGGCTTGAATTGCGTTCATGCATTCATCCGCAATATTGCCGAGGTAGGAATAATGGCTGTCAAACGGTGTAACACCGCCTTTTTGTGACATGAATATCATTTGGAACAGCAACGGCTCCTCGTTTGCAAACGAAATCATTTGCATACCTATTTGCTTGAATGCGGGCATATCGCTTTTTTCTTTGTGAGCATAGGATTCAAAACGTTCCATGGCGGCTTTTTTTACAGAATCATGAACCTCCTGCATGGTGTTAAAAAAAGTGAAAATAGGCGTTGTTGAGGTGCCCAGAGCGAGCCCCAGCTCTTTGGCGGTCAGCGCAGTTATTCCGTTTTTTGCGACAAGTTCCAATGCGGTCGCAATGATTTGCTCTTTTGTGTATTTTGGCTTCGGTGGCATTATTATCCCTCCTTACTAAAAAGTTGCCGTTATGTAATGCACGTTATGTAACAACAATTTTATTATACTCACGGTAGGAATTTTGTCAACCGTTTTTTGAAAAATATCTTTAATAAAGTATATGTTTATCACTTTTGCATCAGTTACGGCTAAACAAAAAAGCACAAAGCAACAGTCCGCCGGACTGTTACTCTGTACCGCTTGTCATTTAGATCTCTTTGTATAAAAAATAACAGACACCCAAAGGTATCTGTTATTCCATGGCGGAGAGCAAGGGATTCGAACCCTCGAACAGGTGATAGCCCGTTACACGATTTCCAATCGTGCTCCTTCGACCAGCTCGGACAACTCTCCGTATTCACAATCAATGCTTGATTATTATATACGAGACTGAGAAAAAAATCAAGTCTTTTTTAACAAAAATTCGGAATAATTCGTTTACAGGTGTTTTTTGCCCCCGAAGTGTGGGGGGATTTAGAAAATTAGTTCCGAAAATCAAATAAAAAGGCTCGCTATTATATATCACCGATAAATACTACTTGCAAAAGCAGAGGTTTTAATGTAATATATAAATAGGATATAACAGAATGCTTAAAGGAATGTTTTAATGCAGTATATTATAATGGATCTTGAATGGAACAACACTTATGCAAAAAAGGCGGACGGTTACATCAATGAGATTATCGAAATCGGAGCGATAAAACTCGATAACGAGCTTGAAACGGTTGACACCTTTTCATGTATCATTCGTTCGCAGATCGGCAAGAAGCTCAGGGGCAGTGTCAAAAGGCTGACACATCTGACGAATGACGATATAAGCACGGGCGTTCCGTTCACAAAGGCTTTTTCGGTTTTCAGAAAATGGATAGGTAACGAGGATACGGTTATTATGACATGGGGCGATGGTGATATTCGAGTGCTCATAGATAATTTTAAGTATCTCAACGGAATAAAAACAATACCGTTTCTCCAAAACTATTGCGATCTTCAAAAGTATTATCAGGCAAAATTCAAGTGCGACAGAAGCAAACAAACGGGCTTGCTTGCGGCGGCTCAAAGTCTTGATATAGACCCCGAGGTATATATTCATCACCGTGCGCTCGGTGACAGTATGCTCACTGCGGATATATTCAAGGCCATGTATGATGCGCAGCTTTTTGACGAAAATACCGTTAGCTGCGGAGAGGATTTTTACTCGAAACTTCTCTACAAAGCCAAAGTGATTCGCAATATCGACAATCCGCTTGTTGACAAAAAACGCATGGAGCATATTTGCGAGACCTGCGGAAAGCCTTGCCGCCAACTTACCGAATGGAAATTCCGAGGACAGTTTTTCAGAGCGAATTTCTTTTGCGACGAATGCGATACAACTTATGCCGTCGGTGTGAGATTCCGAAAGCTGTACGATAAGGTGGAATACAGAAAAACCGTTTCCGTGAAAGAAACGGAGCCGCTAAAAGAAAAAGAGGGTGAATGATATGAAAATACTTGTGACCGGAGGAGCGGGATTCATAGGTTGTAACTTTGTATATTATATGCTTGATAAGCATCCGGATTATGACATTGTTTGCCTTGATGCCCTGACTTATGCGGGAAATCTCAAAAGTCTTGACGAAGCACGCAAAAATCCGAAGTTTAAGTTCGTGAAAGGAAATATTGCGGACAGAGAGCTTGTTGACCGCCTGTTTGCCGAGGAGGCTTTTGATGCGGTTGTTAACTTTGCGGCGGAAAGCCATGTTGACAGGTCAATAGAAAATCCGTTTATTTTTCTTGAGACGAATGTGAACGGCACAGCCTGTCTGCTCGATGCAAGCAGACGGTACGGCGTTTCGAGATACCATCAGGTTTCCACCGATGAAGTGTACGGAGATTTACCGCTTGACCGCCCCGACCTCTTCTTTACGGAAACGATGAATCTTGTGACTTCAAGCCCCTATTCCGCATCAAAAGCATCGGCGGATCTTCTTACTCTTGCGTTTCACAGAACCTACGGCTTGCCGGTAACGATAACCCGCTGTTCCAATAACTACGGCCCGTATCAGTTCCCCGAAAAGCTGATTCCGCTTATGATAATGCGTGCGCTTGCAGACGAAAGTTTGCCCGTATACGGTGAAGGGCTTAATGTGCGTGATTGGCTCTATGTTGAGGATCAT
>CAYNUD010000121.1:0-5024 GCA_964400315.1 uncultured Clostridium sp.
CATTGCCTCTTTTACGGGGATGGGGTTTACATCCATGAAGAGTGCGTTGCACAAATCAAGATATTCAAGCTGAAGCTTTCTGCTGCCCTCGTAGTCACCGTCCGCGAATTTTTTAACAATGCTGTGAGCAATACCCGGAACGACATTCGAGAGAACGGAAACGGTTCCTTTTCCGCCGAGAGCCATAATTGCCGTTGCCTGATCGTCGTTTCCCGAATATATAGTCAAATTATCGCCGCACAATGCAGCCGTTTGAGCTATCTCCGAGATGTTTCCGTTTGCCTCTTTTGTGGCAATTATTCTCGGATGCTCGGCAAGACAAGCATATGTTTCGGGTTTAATGTTTACTCCCGTTCTCGAGGGAACATTATAAAGAATTACCGGAGCGCTTACTCTGTCGGCAATATAATTAAAGTGGGCAATCAGACCTCTTTGCGAAGTTTTGTTGTAATACGGCGTAACGGAAAGCAGTGCATCGACACCGCACTTTTCCGCTTCGTTTGAGAGCTTCACCGCATAGTGTGTGTCGTTACTTCCGGCACCTGCAATAACGGGAACACGGTGGTTCGTGACCTCAACGCAAAGCTTAATAACGTTTACGTGCTCCTCGGTAGAAAGCGTTTTTGCCTCTCCCGTAGTGCCACATACAACAATGGCATCGGTGCCGTTTTGAATTTGATCCTCAACGAGCTCGGCAAAACGGTCATAATTGACGTTCATATCCTCATTAAACGGCGTAATGATAGCTACGCCTGCGCCTGTAAAAAGTACGGGTTTCATACCGAATCATCCTTTCTCAATAATCAGAATTTGGATTCAATGTATCCCTGCTCACAAAGCTGTTCGGCCATAAGTACGGCACCGCCTGCGGCACCCCTGAGAGTATTGTGCGAAAGGCAGACGAATTTATAATCATACTGTGTATCTTCTCTGAGTCTGCCGATTGAAACGGCCATACCGTTTTCGAGATTTCTTTGTAGCTTTGTTTGAGGAAGGTTGCTTTCTTCAAAATAGTTGAGGAACTGCTTGGGAGCGGAGGGAAGATTCATCTGCTGAGGATAACCGCTGTATTCCTTCCAAACCTTCTTGATTTCTTCGATTGAGGGTTTATTTTCAAATTTCACGAACACAGCCGCCATATGACCGTCCGAAGCGGCGACACGAAGGCACTGAGCCGTGAAATTCGGGCTTTTTGCCGCAACGATTTCGTTGCCCTCGATTTTTCCCCAGATTTTAAGAGGCTCGATTTCCGATTTTTCTTCTTCACCGTCAATGAACGGAATAACATTATCCACCATTTCGGGCCACGTCCCAAAGGTCTTTCCCGCGCCGGAAATCGCCTGATAGGTGCAAACAAGAGCATCCTTAACCTTATAGCCCGCTTTGTCGAGGGGGAAGAGGGCAGGAACGTAGCTTTGAAGTGAGCAGTTTGATTTAACCGCAACAAAGCCTCTCTTTGTACCGAGGCGTTTTCTTTGCGCCGGAATTATCGCCGCGTGCTCCGGATTCAGTTCGGGAACCATCATAGGTACATCCGGAGTATGACGATGAGCGCTGTTGTTTGATATTACGGGGCACTCGGCTTTCGCATACGCTTCTTCAAGTGCTCTTATCGCATTCTTTTCCATATCGACAGCACAGAAAACGAAATCAACAGCAGCGGCTATTTCTTCAATATCCTTTGCGGCATCGTAAACGATAAGATCTGCCGCTTTCGAAGGAATGGGCGTTGCCATGCACCATTTCGCACCTACCGCATCGCGGTATGTCTTGCCGGCAGAACGCGGACTTGCGGCAAGAGCGGTAAGTTCAAACCAAGGATGCTCGGCAAGCAGGGTTATAAAGCGCTGACCGACCATACCCGTTGCCCCGACAACGCCGACTTTATATTTTTTCATAATTCTTAACTCCTTTCGAGAAAAACAAAAAGCTTAATTCTTCCGAATATTTAGCAATATTGCCTTGACAAAAATGTTTTATAATATTATGATGATACCACAGAATTGACTATTAGTCAAATATAAAATGCTACGAGGTTTCAAATGAAAAGGATAGATTTTTTTTACGATTTACCCAAGGAGCTTATTGCTCAAACGCCGATAGAGCCGAGAGACAGTTCCCGTATGCTGGTAATGAACAAAAAAACCGGTGAGCTTGAACACAGAATTTTCCGTGACGTAATAGATTATATGAATCGGGGCGACTGCCTTATACTAAACAACACCAAGGTTCTGCCCGCAAGAATGTACGGCGTAAGAACGGATACGGGGGCTGTGGTTGAATTTCTGCTTTTGAACCAACGTACAGCCGATACATGGGAGGTAATAACCGGTCCGGGCAAAAAAGCCAAAGAGGGGCACCGTTTTACATTCGGAGACGGTTCTCTTACTGCCGAAATAACCGAAGTGCTTTCCGACGGAAACAGAGTTGCGAGATTCGGCTTTGAAGGCAATTTCTTTGAAGTAATTGACCGAATCGGAGAAATGCCCCTGCCGCATTACATAACGGAAAGGCTTGAGAATAAGGACAGATATCAAACCGTCTATGCCAAAGAGCGAGGCAGTGCCGCCGCACCTACCGCGGGACTTCATTTCACTCCCGAATTACTTGAAAAAATAAAGCAAAAAGGTATTGAAATAGGTTTTGTCACTCTCCATGTCGGTTTGGGAACGTTCAGACCCGTAAAGGCAGATAACATCGAGGAACATCATATGCACTCCGAGCACTATCACCTACCGCGTGAAACTGCCGATATCATCAACAGGACAAAAGAAAACGGCGGCAGAGTTTTCGCTGTCGGAACAACCTGCTGTCGGACCCTCGAATCCGTGGCAACATTCACGGGAAAAATCCAAGAAGATGACGGATGGACGGATATTTTTATCTATCCCGGATACGACTTCAAATGCATTGACTGCCTTATCACCAATTTTCATCTTCCCGAAAGTACGCTCATAATGCTTGTCAGTGCCTTTGCGGGATATGAGCATACGATGAACGCATATAAAACCGCCGTTAACGAAAAATATCGTTTTTTCTCATTTGGCGATGCAATGCTCATAGTATAAAAGATTTTCAAAATCAATGAAAACGGTGAAAAAGCCCTTGAAATAAAAGGTTTTCGGTAATCGACATCATTGAACCTGACGAACAAAATCTTTCGAAAATCGAAATCTTGAATATTTCCAACCCTCCGATGTTTATGAATTTCATCGAAAAGTGTAAGGATAAAAATTAGCAAAAACGCCCCTGCTCATTCATACGAGCAAGGGGTGTTTGTTATGTCTTGGATTTGTAGATGAATGTATGTTTAAGCCCGTTTTTGAAAGTGATGCTCTTGACTTTGCTGTTCTCGACCTCGATGCTCTGCACTACCGAAACGATGAAGTTCCTCGCTATGCTCGGCTCTATGTTGCGGATGTATTTTTCGTAATCGATATCCTTTATTGTTATCCGTTTCAACGATGCTTGCGTAATTACCCTTCTTGATTGCTTATTTGGATATTTCGACTGCAAACTCCTCGGCAGCCGAAATGAAGTCTTGTGTGTAACGCAGAACCTCGTCAACTTTGGCATAGTAGAATCCTGCCTCATATTCATACGGCTCGGTTTTACAACGGTTCAGGTCAACGAACCGTTTATAAAAGTTGAGGAATTCATCAGCTTCAAACGGGAAGACACCGTGCTTTTCCAAAGACTGTTTGATACGGCTCGGAACGAGCCAAATTTCAGCCTTGTTTTGGGCGATGCCGAAAGTAAGTAACGGAGATGCCGCACCATTTCTCAGGCAAAACCGAATAGTCAATTCCGTTGGGGCGATTTCTACCGTGAGTCCGTAAATTGATTCGAGGTCGCTTATGAACTCTGTTATTACATCAGGGTCATAACCGCCGTTATCGGCAAAGGTGTTTATGAACTCACATCTTGACAGCACGGGCTTGCGTGCATACGGTCTTTTCGGCTCTCCGGCTATAGACTGATATGCACTCATACCGAGACCGGATACAGTACGCTCGATGACGGTGGTTTTGGTAACGAGATTGGGGATAACGATTGTTTCAGAGCCGTTTTGATATACTTCCATTTCTGCGAGAGCGAGATTGAAAGACATTCGGGCGTTATCATTCAGAAAATCAGCGAGTTGCTGCACGCCGGTTCTAATGCCGTCGCCGACTATCATCAACAGGAACGATGCGGATTGCAGATTTTTGTTGATACTGTCGTTTAGTTGTGCTTCATCCGAAAGACTCAGGTATCCGTACTTTGCTATAAGGTCGATGATTTTGAACGACTGACCTGTTTTCATATAGGTATAGTCCCTTGCAACGGTATCGAGTTTGGAACAGTCCCATTTTTGCAGTTCCTTGGCATAGTCGATGATTTGAGCCACCACGGTTCGTCTCGACTCTTGGTTGCGGAACAGCTTTGTTTCCACCACGACGATGTTGCCGCTCGGCGTGATGTAGAGGTTGTCGATGTAGCCCTGCATATCGCCTGAACCCACAGGAACCTCACGACCGATGCAAACGAGCGGAGCATATTCCCCATTGACTTCTCCTGAAGGAATGAGCGTTGGATTGTCTTCAAGGAGTTCCTGAAGCCACGCTTCGTTGAAACTGCCCTGCATAAAAGGTATTCTGTTAAGTTTGGATACAGAGCCGTTTTCGTCGATAATAGCGGCTAAACGCCCCGTTCTTTCGGAGTAAATCATAGTAGGTTATTTCCTCCCTTTGTATTTGTCGAGGACCGCCTGAACAACTCGGCGGTCCTGCGGAAATGCCATTTGATAGAAAAAGAAATGTCAGGAGTTCCCGCAGCTACCAACTCCAAAACTCCTGACACCACCCGAACCGACCGGTAAGGTCGAAACCCGAATTAGACAAGGCATACCTGCCTACGCCTTGTCTAATATTATAATACAAAGGTAGAAGAAAGTCAATGAGGATGAAGAATATGGTAAGAAGCAATGTGTAGGTTTACAATAGATGTGTTACAGAAAGTAAAAAAAGAGTGACGAAAGGAAA
>CAYNUD010000122.1:0-5019 GCA_964400315.1 uncultured Clostridium sp.
AAGTCGTAATAATTGACGGTGCAGGAATCGAGTGCCCGCACCGTCAATATTGTTCTGATTTCAGCTTCCGAGAGGTCAACACCCGAAAAAGACAGCGTTATTTTATCCCTTTCAGGTAGGACCTCTCTAATCATCACGTTTTCGTCGGTTGCTCCGCTGCCTTCACCGTCGGTTTGGGGATATTCCCAACTCATTTGGTCAGCTTTCAGCGTTGTTTTTCCGTTAATCAAGACTTCATATTTTTCCATACTCTACTCCTTAGATGTTCAACAGTATCTTGCCCTCAGCTATCTGAGCTTCATTAATTTGCTTGATAACCGTTCGGCCGTCGGGATATTTGATGTGAAGCTCAATTTGAAGCTTGATAGTCTGAATTCCGTTACCGACAGCCGTTCCCATATCGGCAAGTGCAAGCCGAACTTGTTCCCTGATTTTCGATTCAGGGGTAACGATTTCGCCCTCACGCTTGTTATCACCGACAATGGCGAGCTGAGGATTGTTTGCCTTGAGATAGCCGCCTGTTGCCAACTTCGGAATTGCAAGCTCTCTGATTAACGATATATTTACGCCGGGTATCTTGTTTATTACGTTAATCGCCTTGTTGATAGCTCTGATAAATCCGTTAATCGTGTTCTCCGCAAACGAAATTATACTGTTAACTACCTTCTTAAAGGCTCCGCCGATTGCATTTCCGATATTGGTACCTATCGTCGTAAACTTCGACTTGATTGTATTCCATATACCGGAGAAGAACGAACCGACGCCCGAGAAAACACCCTTAACAGCCGTCCAAGCCTCGTTGAATTTGTTCTTGAAGAAGTCCTTGACGTTATTAAAGACAGCGCAAATACTCGACCATAGATTTTTAAAAGTGCTGACAAGCGGATCTATGACATTGGTCTTAAACCAGTTCGAAACTGTTTCCCATGCAGCTTTGATGCCTTCCCACGCTTTTGAGCCAGCTGCCTTGATTTCATCCCAGTGCTTAATACAGGTAACAATAACAGCAATTAACGCAACTATTCCCGCAACAACAAACGCCGATGGATTGGCGTTCATCACAGCATTTACTACTGCTTGAGCTGCGGCATATGCCTTTTGTGCTATTGTGGTCGCAAGGACTACGCCCTTGTATGCCAACCAACCCGCTGCAAGCATACCTATAGCGTAAGAAAACGCCTCAAGTATTGGCTTGCCGTCGGTTTTCAGCACTTCGAGAACATCGTTTAACACATCAAAAGCACTATTAACTCGACTTAAGCCTACCTCCGCATCCGGTGCGAACCATTCCACGAGGTCAGCATACATATCGGCGATATATCCGATAACTATCGATATTATCTCGCCCAAATTGCCGAACAAGTCTTGCAAATTATTGAAAAGCTCCTCGCCGCCGTTTTCCCATACCTCTCGCAAGGCGGCGGTAATCCTTTTGACGGCGTTAGTTATCTTCTCAAAGCACGTTGTTATGGCAGCGGCAAAGCTCTGTCCTCTTTCACTCTGCCACCATTCGGATATGCTTTTACCGACATCATCAGCCACAAATAAAACATCGTTTATTGCATCTGCGATATTCTGAACAATGCTATCGCCTGTTGAGGCGCTTTTCCACGCTTTTGAAAAAGCACCCGCAATGTTCCCGACGATATTAAACACATTGGTAACAAGGCTCAAAATGAGCTCCAGCGTTGTTTGTGCTGTTCCGTTGTTCCAGATGTTCGCAAAGCTAAGCTTGATTTCGTCGCAAAACTCTTTGATTTTCGCAAAAGCATTGTGTATTGAATCGACTAATGGCTTGCCCTTGGCGTCCCACGCTCCGACAAGAGGGTCAAAAAAGCTGCTAAGCTGTGCCGATGCACTTGTCAAGCTGTCGCTGAGAGCTGAGCTATATCCACTTGTTACTCCCGCTCCCAATGCACTTGCGTCTGATGTGTCCGTGCTACTGTCGTCCTTGGTCTTCAATACATCGATTTCGTCGAACTGCGCAAAAGCGTTTTTGACTTTCTTCGCCGCCTTTGTTGCCGCATCGCCCGTTGAGGCTATGCTGTCGGACGCTGTGCTTGCCGCACTTGACAATCCTGCGGTCGCCGTGGCTACCTGTCCGCTGAACAAGCTTGCTATCGCATTTGCGGCACGGTTCGCATATTCGATAAGCTGATTTAGCTGCTTCAAAAGTGGCGTAAGTGCCGTTATAAGCAGTTGACCGACACTTGATTTGAGCGAATCGAAATTGAGCTGTAAAATTTTAACTTGATTTGCCCACGAATCCGAGGTGCGTGAAAAATCGCCCTGTGCATCGGCCGTCACCGAAAGCAAATAATTATATCTCAGCAACGCTTGATTGGATTGTGACATCTTTTGATATGATGTTGCTATGCCCTTGGATAACGCATACGCTTCAAGGTTCGCAACGGACATATTGATGCCGAGCCGTCTCAAGGGCTCGGTTTCGCCCGTCATTCCCGAACATATTTTAGTAAACGCATCATCTACGTCCAAGTCGTAGAACGATGCCAAATCACCAGCAAGCTCGGTTATTTTCGTCGACATATCAAGAGCGGAATCGGTGGTTGAGCCCATAGATTTGAGTATAGCACCCATTGCGCCGCTGTATCGCTTTGCGGAAAGCTCCGATATGCCGAACGCCGAGGCGGTTGTCTTTGCCCATGCGTTTATTTTTGCGGCACCTTGACCGAAAGTGACATCAACAACGTTTTGCACCTCGGTCAAATCCGAGCCGAGCTCGATACACTCTTTTGAAAAGGCTGTTATCGCTTTAACCGAAAACGCCGCAGCGGCGGCAACACCGATTTTTTTGAATGCTCCGGTAAAGGCTGAGCTGATGCCGTTTGAAGATGCTTCACAGGTCTTTTGTGCCTGCTTTGCGGCAGTTTCAACGTCTTTTTTGAATTGTGTTTTATTCAGATGAAGCTAAAATTCAAGCGTTCCTATAGTTGTTCCCATATTTAACCTCCCGATAAAGCTTTCATCATCTGTCGGAATTCTTCAACCGATACGGTCACAGGCACGGATTTCGGCTTTTGAGCTCTGAAGCGTTGCCAGTCGGCACGAATTTTCTTTTCCTGCGCCGTCATTCGGTTAATCGTTTCTCTGTCCGTTTCCGAGCGAATACGCACAGCCTCACCGAGAGGCGTATCGCCCATCATTCCGACAAGCAATTTCCTGTATTCGGAAACAGAAATGTCCTCCCTCATCAATCGTATTCCGTATTGCTTTGCAAAGCTCGATATTATCAACGCCTCGTCAAAATCCTCATCGTAATACGATTCCTCGGTTAGTTTTTTCTTTCTCTTGCCGCCTTTTTCAGCTCGTCATAATCCTCACCCGTAATGGCGGCCATAATGTAAAACGTGAGATTTGTAAAATCCGAAACAGACAATTCATCATTTTCAAGCAGCTCCTTGGCCGCCTCCTTACCGAGTGCAAGCTCGATAATTTTATCGTCCTTATCCTCGATTGTGTTGTCGTTCTGCACCGCCTCAATTTTCTTCCATGTCGAACGGCGGTCGTCAACCGTATACAATTTATCGCCTATTTTCAATGATGGGTGATTATCGGGCGAAAGAATAGCTCCCTTTGTATCAATAATTTTCATAAAATAAAACTCCTTTAATAAAATTGGGGCAGGTTTCCCCACCCCGTTGTTTTAGTCTTTTTTCTCTGCTTCTGCTGTGGTTGTGTTTTGCGCTTGTTGCGAAGCCGGTGTGTATTTAGGCTTACCATCGGAAACAAAGTCCACTTCAAGCGGTGCAACATTGGTCGAATCTGCACCCGCAAGAGATTTTACCTGTATAACGCACGGAACTTCGAGCACATCACCGTTCGGGAATGTAATCTGATAGGTTGTATTACAGCCCTGACCATTTTTAAACACCTTGCCGGCTATATAATCATTGCCTGTATCACCGATATTTCTCTTGCCCGACATCGAGATCGTTATAGATTTTGACGTTGCAAGAGCTCTTTGCCAGCCTTTTGCTTCAAGCGGGTTCCACGTTTCAACGCCTGTTTCAATGGAAAATGACGCCGATTCCATATCTGCAATCGTATTATAAGTCGGTGCATCGGAACGTGAAGTATCGGATGAAGTGTCAACCTTAAAATCCACCTCATTGACGGGAAATACTCCCTTAAATTCTGACATAATTTATACCTCTCTTTGTATGTAAATATCAAATTCGAGCGTATTTTCGTACACACCGTAATCGTCGGAGCCGACATCTATCGGACCGGCATACAAAGATATTGCAAAAACACGCTCGCCGTTAATTTCAAAGCTCTTTTCATCGAAAAAATCGTATATTTCAAGAGCTTTTTGTGCGGCGGCTTCATAATTTTTACCATACCGCAGTAAAATTGAAATCGGCAGCACGGAATATGTTCTGTTCTCCTTACCGCCGATTGTATTGATTTTCGGACGTGACAGCTTAGAGCGATAAAAGCACACCGCACGTTCCTTGTTTTGGTCAATTTTCCCGACCGATATAATGTCTGCCCACGGAAAATTAACCTTGAAATAATCTCTCAATTCGGAAAGTGTCATTTTATCCCAAGCTCCTTATACGCCGTGACAAAAACTTTTCAAACAGCCGTTGCGGATAGTCCTTTTTTCTTCCCTCGATATACGGGTCAAACCATTTTCCGCCTGCGTGCTTATTTTTCAATCGGCTGAAATTGTATTCCGGGTGAAAATACAGCCGCCGTGCATACGGTGTATCGGAAACAATCGCCACCTTTAAATCGTCTAATTGAGATTTATCAATGAATGTGGAGCGGTTTTGCAGATTGCCCGTATCAAACGGCATTGTTTCAGCCTGTTGAACATTTACTCTGATAGCTTCGGCAGTTTCGTACAACGCCTGTTTCCCGATTTCGTCAATTTGCGTTAGGATTTTATGGTTAAGCGAATAATTTACTTTCATCACATCACCTCAAATTCCGTATGATGCACCGTACCGTCGGGATTTCTCAACCTTGCCGACGAATATATCTGCATTT
>CAYNUD010000123.1:0-5000 GCA_964400315.1 uncultured Clostridium sp.
ATGCGTTCTTGAGAATATCCTCGCCTTTATGTGCTCTTGTGAATGCTATTGAGCCTCTGAGGCCCGCCTCCTCGGAGCCGCAGTTGAAGTCGATTATACGGCAGTTCTTCGGCATCTTGTCGGGATTCTCTTTAAAATATTTTGTAACTTCGTAGCTCAAAGCACAGCCCGTTGCATTATCCATAGCGCCTCTCGAAGCGTTTGCATCGTCGGAATCCGCCCATTTTGCAACGAAAAAGCTACCGAGCGCGGTAATTGCGGGAATGAAAAGCAAAGCATATTTGAAATTATTGAATGCCACGCCGTAGTTTATCATGTATACCGCCCAATCCGCGCCTGCATAAGCCGCACCGTAGATTACCGCCATGGCAATTGAAACGGCTATGAGGAAGAACACGCAAACCGCACCGAAGCCGACCTTCCCGAAAGTGGCAACAAGTCCGAGAACGGGATTGTTTCTGAATTTGTACGAATGCTCCGAATGATACCAATTCCAACTTGTATCGGTATGACCCGAAAGAATTATCGTGTAATCATATTTGCCGTCTTCGGGGAGCAATTCTCCGTATGTATTCTGCGATATTTTTTGCTTAAAGAAAATATCAAACCACGTTTTATACAAAAAAACGCTCAATACAAGCCAAACCGTAACGGCAATACCCGAAAGCGCCATTGCAAACCAAAGTGTGGGAATAGAAAGCGCAAAATAGACGAGCACACTCAGCACAAGTCCGTATCTGCCCGCATAAGGTACGCCTCCGATAGATGCGCGCGGAGAAACCGCAAACTCCTCCTGCACCGGCTCTATACCGATTTCTCTGAGCTTATCGCCCATATAATCGGCATACTTCTTTTCATTGTGAGAACCGGGGGTTCTCGCTCCGATTTTTTGAGAAGCGTGCTTTACAATATCATACGCTTCCCTTGCATATTTTCTGTTTTCTTCTTTCATCCCGAATCAACCTCCGTAATTATTTGAAACCGCCTTTGCACTGCCACCGGCAAAATCGCCGTCACCGGTACGTATGCCGTCGGTTTTCTCAATTAAAGAATTTATCTGTTCCCTCAAATTGAGCAGCCACTCATCATCATGCGGATATTCCCTAAACGTAAGCGGCTTTTTCAAATTCTTTTCAACAAGCTCCAACGTTTTTTCTCTGCCGATTTTGCTTTCAAGCAATCGCAGAGCCGCAAGGTCTTGGAAAGCGTCGTAAAACACCTTGATACGCAGACTCGGCACGGCGTTTCCGCCGCTTCCCGGATAGACCGCAAAAGAATCTCCCGACGGGAATGCTCCGCCCGCATCCGTAACCTTATACGGGTCAACGCTTTTAATTGAATACTGCGTGTTATAAAAATTATAGCCCCATTGCAGGAAGCCCTTGATATTAAATTTATACATTATCACGCCGAGCACTCTGTTTCTCAACGACGGCATTGCCATAAAGCGGTTGGGCAAATATTCGTTTTCCTGTCCGCAACAGTAATAAGTCCAAAGCACGGGAACATTGCCGTAAAATTTTTCCGTTTCATTCTCGTTCGGAACAGGCTGACGAACAGCTCCCGTTTTATAAAACTTAATATCCGACAAAGCATCTATTACCGTAAAGTTCGGGAAAATTTCCGACACCAACGCCGCTCGCTTTTTGTATGTTTTGATTTGAGAGGACGACGGTTCATCCGAAACATGGAACATACAATATTCACGCAAACCGTTCGCATCAATAAATTTTATAAGAGCAACGGCAAACTGTCTGAGAAAATCGTCATAATCTCTGCTTGACGTACGGGTTGACCATCCGAAAATCTTTTTCTCTCTGTATTTACTGTCGAGCGCAACGACCTTAGGAGCGTGCTTTGCTCCCCATTGAGTAAAGAAATGGCTCATTTCAAAATATTTGATTCCGCATTTTTGAGCAAGAACTATCCATTTCTTGAGATTGGAAAAATTAAATCTGTATTTTCCGCCCGTTCGCCGCACTCCGACAAGCTGGACCGTTCTTCTTTCGCCGCCCACTTTTGTATCAAGCGGCGGAGTAAACAGCGGTGTAAGAATGCAATTTATCCCGTGGCTTGCGGCAGTACGCATAAAGTTCTCGTTTATGCGCCAATATTCATCGTCAAACGGCTCAATGCCATAGTAATCGCATATGCAATCGGAATGATACCACATCGTACACACACCGTCGTTCTCGGGCAGCAAAGCATCAATAACGTCAACGGACACGGTAACGCACGCTTTTTCGCTGCCTCCAGAAACAGTGACGGTAATCTCGTTTTTCCCGACAAACCCGTTCGGAGATACTTCTATCCAAATCGCATATCGGCAATTCTTCTTTACCGTTAATGAGCTGCTGATTTCCTCCAAAACATCCGGATAATAACCGGACGTTTTTCTCAAATAGTAATCATCGGCATTGTCGGAGCAAGGCAATCCGACCGGTACGTCGCGCACAATATACGCCTTTAATGCACAAGCCGCTTCGCCGCAAAGCTCCACGGTAAAATCGCCGTCATTTTCGGCGCAAAAGGCAACTTGAAATGAGCTTCGCTCATTTTTCAGCATAGAGAACGACTTTAATTTCCTCTCGGGTAACTCTTCATCGCAAAACACTTTTTCGAGAGAGCTTAACGCAATGATCTCCATTCGGTTCACCCCATTATTTCGCCGACATTCTTTTATCCTTTTCAACGGTTTCGTCAATAGCTGTTATGACGGAGGCTTCAAAGCCCGTCTTTTTGAGACTGCAAAGTCCTTCTATTGTAGTACCTCCGGGTGAGCAAACGTTTTTGATGAGCTCATCTGCGGAAAGAGGACTTTCAAGAAGCAACCTTGCACTGCCGTAAAGCATTTGTGCCGCCGCCTCTCTTGACTGAGAAGCGGTCATTCCGTATTTTATTCCCGCATTTGTAAGTGCATCCGCAAAGAGATATGCAAACGCCGGAGCCGAGCCCGCTATTGCCGTGAATACGGAAAAATATTTTTCATCGAGTTTTATAGCTCTGCCGAAGCAAGAGCACAGCTCCAAAGCATACTCAATTTCTTTTTCATTAACGGCTTCGGAAGCGCATATCGCCGTCATAGACTCTCCTACGCAAGCATTGATATTCGGCATTATTCTGATTATTTTCGCACCGTAACCGAAAAGCTGTTCAAGGTTTGAAACGGACGTTCCGGCGGCGGTGGAGATAAAAACGGGGTTATACTCTCTTGCGGTCTCGGCAATTTCTCCGATAAGTGTCGGTATATCCTTAGGCTTGACCGCGACGAAAACATATTCTGCCGATGTCAACACCTGAGCCGCACTTTCGGCAACGTTGACCGCATAGCGCTGTGTCAATGATTTTACCGTATCTTTATTGATATCGTAAACGGTTATGTCGCCGCAAGTAACCTTTTCGGAATTGCAAATTCCGCCGAGTACGGCCGAAGCAAGCTTACCCGTTCCGATAAAACCGAGTTTCATACGCAAAGCCTCCCCGAAAAATTAAAGTGAAGATGTGCAGTGAGGGCACTTTGTTGCTTCAATATCAATTTCACTTTTGCAGTACGGGCACTTTTTCGTAGTAGGCTCTGCAGGCTTTTCGGGCTTGCTCGTCTTTTCCGCAAGAGTATTTATCGCCTTGACAAAAACGAAAATAATAAACGCCATGATAATAAAGTTTATTACCGCACTTATGAAGCTGCCGTAACCGATAACGGCCGCACCCGCTTCCTGTGCCTGAGCAAGCGTTTCATATTTTTGACCGTCAAGAGAAACGAACCAATTTGTAAAATCAATTCCCTTTGTCGCAAGAGAAATAATCGGCATAAAAATATCATCGACAAGCGATTTTACTATTGTTTGGAATGCGCCGCCGATAATTACGCCTACTGCAAGATCTATAACATTGCCTCTCATAATAAACTTCTTAAATTCGTTTATAAATCCTTTTCCTTTTGACATATGCTTTTCCTCCGAATCTTTATTTGTTTAATAATACTTTAGCAAAATTCTCATTAAAGGTCAACACCCTGAAGAGCAAAATCGGGAATAAATTTTTCTTCTGCCGCCGCTTTGCTTTGAAAACAGCAATTATCAAAACCGAGAGCAAGTATTTTCTTTTTTACTATCGAGTATTCCCTGTCAGTTAAGCATCTGTCTAAAGGCGGCATTTCCTTTGCTTTTCCGTAAGGAACATACTGTCGCATAAGACTGACATATGTTTGCTCCGATAAATTTTCGGCAATCCACGCAAATATTTTTGTCGCCTGAGAAATATTCCCCGGAAGCACAAGATGGCGAATCAGCAAACCTTTCCGTGCCGTTCCGTCCTCTCCCACATCAAGATCTCCCACCTGTCTGTGCATTTCCAGAACCGCCTTTGAAGCAAATTCAAAGTAGTTCTGTGCTCCCGAATATTTTGCCGACGGTCCGGAATCAAAGTATTTGATATCGGGAAGATAGATGTCGACAAGTCCTTCCAGCATTTTCAGCGTTTCAACGCTTTCATAACCCGAAGAATTATACACTATCGGCACGGGAGAGTGATATTTTCGAAGCGTCTCGGCAAGCATCGGAGCATAATGAGTGGGGGTAACAAGATTAATGTTGTGTACGCCCTTTTCAACAAGGCTGTCGAAAATCCGCATAAGCTGTTTCTCACTCACCGCTTTTCCGCACTCCGCACGACTGACCTCATAGTTTTGACAAAAAACGCAACGAAGATTACAGCCCGAAAAGAACACGGTTCCCGAACCTTTTTCTCCGCTTATGTACGGCTCTTCCCAATAATGCGGCGCCGCTCGCGCAACGACATACTCATTCCCGACTCCGCACCCTCCCGTACCCGCATCTCTGTCGACATTACAGCCTCTCGGACAAGCGGTGCAGTTCATTTTTTCCACTCCGTTCATAAAATATATGTATATTATACAACTATATTTAACAAAAGCAAGATATTTTTTAATTGCTTTTTATATCATTGTGGGGTATAATTAAAGAAATATAGGCACTGAT
>CAYNUD010000124.1:0-4599 GCA_964400315.1 uncultured Clostridium sp.
TTGCATCCGATATCTGCACAAAGATTATTCATCGGAAATCGACTCCTTCAGCTTCGTTAGAGCAATCTTGGTTTCTGCCGCGGTTTCACCGAGCAGAGAAGCAATTTCCTGAACGATACGCATTTGCCTCTCGACAACGTTATCGGCAATTTCAACTGTTTGGCGGCTGATGTTTTCCTTGCGTTCTTTTGCCGTTTCTTCCTGCGTAACGTCACGCATTATGCAGACAAGTAAATGGTATTCCTTATCACATACAATTGTAGTTTCAACATATTTTTCATATTCCGCAAGGTACTCACGCTTGTTGTGAATGTTTCTGCCGGTCCTGAGAACCTCGATAAAGTCAGACGGGTCAAGCACCCTTACGACTTGATCACCCAAAATATCGGACTCGGTGCGGAGATTGATTATTTTAAGAGCAGCCTTGTTTATTTGCTGAACCTCTAATTTTTCATTGAGCACAATAAGACCGTTAGGTGTGTTACGAACAATGTTGTCCGAAAAGCTTTCGGCTTTATCTTTAAGATACGGGAGACACATTGAAATTTCCGCTTTGCCATGGTAAATTGCAATTGCCTTTTCGCGGCAGGTATTATATCCGCAAGAACCGCAGTTAAGCTCATCCGAAGGCTTGATTTTTCCCATTTGACGGAGAATATCGCGAATTTCACTCTCCGAGGGAGGCATCAAGCGGCGTTCGATGGCGGTAAAGCTTTTTCTGATTTCAGAGGATTCGGGCATGTTGACCTCGAAATCGCTTTTGCCTGCAAAATTCGCAACGGCGGCATAATCTTTGACGGGCGAGCGGTGGAATTTTTCCATTACCGGACCGCCGACGCAACTGCCGATACAGGCGGACATTTCGATAAAGCATTTATTTATCGTTCCGTTTTCGATTTCTTTGAGAGCCGCCATGCAATTTTCAACACCGTCAAGAGAGAGATACGTATAATCGGTATTGTCGAGATTCATTGTTTTAAGTATACCGCCCGTTGTCGGAAAGAATCTGGCTCTGCTGTTTTCGCTGTTGTCGAGTTCTTTTTCAAGTTGTATGTTTTCGTTTTTGAACCATTCCGTAAGCTCGTCAAAGGTCAAAACGGCATCAACAATTCCATCGTAATACTGTGCTTCATCTTTCTTTGCAACGCAAGGACCGACAAAAACGGTTTTGGCATTGGGATAACGCTTCTTTATATCGGAGCAATGCGCCTGCATGGGAGACATCACATCCGCAAGATAGGGGAGCACTGTCGGAAAATATTTTTGAATAAGAAGATTTATCGAATGACAGCAGGAAGTAATTATAACATTTCTGTCGCCGTTATTCAACATTCTTTCGTATTCTTTTTTAACTATTGTTGCACCTATTGCCGTTTCCTCGGCATCATAAAAACCGAGCTGCTTTAGCGCTTTACGCATTGAGCCGATACCGACACCGTCATAATTTGCTACAAATGACGGTGCAAGGCTCACTATTACGGGGTCTCCGCTTTGCAGTAAGACCCGTACTTTTTCGCTTTCATCTACAATCTGCTTTGCGTTTTGCGGGCAAACGACAAAGCACTGTCCGCACAAAATGCACTCATTACCGATAATATATGCCTGATTTCCCGAAAACCTTATGGATTTCACAGGGCAATGACGGATACATTTATAGCAGTTTTTGCAGTTGGATTTTTTCAGAGTTAAGCAGTCCGACATACGGTCAAGCCTCCTGAGCTTTGATCTTTTTGATTATGTTTTCTTCAAAGAAGCCGTTGAAATTTTCAGGGGTGATGCCGGTGAAAATATCGTCATCAACCGTAACAGTAACGCCTTCACGATTACACCTGCCGGTGCAAAAGCTGCCGGCAAGTGTGATTTCATCGTAATATCCGCTGTTTTTTATTGCATCTTGGAAAAGCTCAACGAGTTTTTCAGAGCCTTTTAGGTGGCAGGAGGAGCCGATACAAATTTGAACTATCATAGTTATCCTACCTTAGAGAGTACGTTTTTCTCAAAAAATTCATTTACCGTGTCGGGGCTTACTGAATAGGTTTTGCTTCCGAGCTTGTCTTCAACGGTAACGCAGACTCCTTGTTGGCATTTGCCCATGCAGAATGTACCGCCGAGCTCAACCTTATCGGAAATATTGTTTTCGTGAATGAGATATTGAAGCTGCTCAACTACCTGACGGGAGCCTTTGATATGGCACGATGAGCCGATACAAATTGTTATTTTCACTGAATTTTCCTCCTTATTCGTAGTCAACTACGTCTATCCATGAGAGCAGGAATTCACGCTCTTTTTCATTACCCTTAACAGTTTGAGAAGCGGCAACGATGGGAAGCCATTTCTGCACGTACTGAATGGGAGTGTTGCTCTTGTCGCAGAAGAGCTGTAAATACTTCTTTGCACCGTCAATATCGCCGTTGAGCCAGAAAAGGAGGTAAGTGCGGGCGGCATCGGCGGAGGCATTACCTTGAGTTGCGTGTGACCAGTCAATGATGTACGGTTCGCCGCTGTCGGAGATGATTATATTCGAGGGGTTAAAATCGCCGTGGCAAACCTTGTTGTGCTTCGGCATTGCTTCGAGGCGGGTGTGAAGGTCATAACGAACGGTTGCGCTGAGGTCGGTTTGGCTTATCTTGCGGCTCATCTTATCCTTGAGCTTGTTAAGAAGCGGACAGGTTTTGGAGTGCATTTCAAGCTGAAGATTAACGAGAAGTTCGAGATATTCGTTCTTTTTCTCGGGATTTTCTTCCATAAGCTGAGCAAGAGTTTTACCGCTGATGTAATCATACACGATTGTCCACTTGCCGTCAATGACGGTTACTTCGTGAATTTTCGGAATGTTAAGCCCTGTTTCCTCAATTCTTGCCTGATTTAAGGCTTCGTTGAGAACATCTGCCTTTGAGTAATCGGAATTGAAAACTTTAAGGCAAAGGTTTCCGTCGCGGTAAACGGTTTTGTTGTTTCTTACTGCAAGAATTCTGTCAAGATTCATTTTTATGCCCTCCTTAAACTTCTTCGTGTGTTCCGTAATATGCGTTGAGATACATTTGCTTAATTTCGCTCATAAGGGGATAGCGGGGGTTTGCGCCGGTGCACTGATCGTCAAACGCTTGCTCCGTCATTTCATCAAGTCTGTCAAGGAAGTCTTTTTCGTCAATGCCGTAATCCTTGATAGTCTTTTTTACGCCCACTCTCTCTTTGAGAGCATTAATTGCTTTGATAAGATTTTCAACCTTTTCATTATCGTTTTTGCCGCCGAGACCGAGATAATCCGAAACTTCGGCATAGCGGGCAAGAGTGTGAGGATGGTCATATTGAGGGAATGTTCCCATCTTGACGGGCTTTTCGCTTGAATTGAAACGGATAACCTCTTCAATCATGAGAGCGTTTGCAATGCCGTGAGGCAAATGATGGAAGGCACCGAGCTTGTGCGCCATGGAATGACATACACCGAGGAATGCGTTTGCGAACGCCATACCTGCCATGGTGGCGGCATTTGCCATTTTTTCTCTTGCTTCGATATCATTTATACCGTTATCGTATGCACGGGGGAGATATTCGAAAATGGTTTTAAGCGATTTAAGAGCAAGACCGTCCGTATAATCTGTTGCCATCATCGAGGCTATTGCTTCAAGGTCGTGCGTAACGGCATCAATACCCGAAGCGGAAGTGAGACCCTTGGGAGCGGTCATATGGAAATCGGTATCAACGATAGCCATGTTGGGAAGAAGCTGATAATCGGCAAGAGGATACTTTACACCGCTGTTTTCATCGGTGATAACGGCAAAGGGAGTGACCTCGGAACCGGTACCCGCTGAGGTGGGGATTGCAATGAAATATGCCTTTTCTCCCATTTTCGGGAAAGTATAAACTCTTTTTCTTATATCAATAAATCTCATTGCCATATCCATAAAATCGGCTTCGGGGTGCTCATAGAGAACCCACATAATTTTACCGGCATCCATTGCCGAGCCGCCGCCGACGGCAATAATGCAGTCGGGTTTGAAAGCCGCCATTTGTGCCGCACCTTCTTTGGCACAACCGAGAGTCGGATCGGGGGCAACATCAAAGAAAGTCGTATGTGCAATACCCATTTCGTCGAGCTTGTCGGTAATGGGTTTGGTATAGCCGTTCTGATACAGGAAGCTGTCGGTAACAATGAATGCACGCTTTTTGCCCATAACGTTTTTGAGCTCATCAAGGGCAACGGGCAGACAGCCTTTCTTTATATAAACTTTTTCGGGCGCTCTGAACCAAAGCATATTCTCTCTCCTCTCGGCAACGGTTTTAATATTGATAAGGTGTTTAACTCCTACGTTCTCCGAAACGCTGTTGCCGCCCCAAGAGCCACAGCCCAAGGTAAGCGAGGGAGCCAGCTTGAAGTTGTAGAGGTCGCCGATACCGCCCTGTGATGAAGGGGTATTTACGAGAATACGGCAGGTTTTCATTCTTGATGCAAATGTGTCGAGCTTTTCCTTCTCGGTAACGGTATTGAGGTAAATTGAAGATGTATGACCGTAGCCGCCGTCGGCGATGAGCTTTTCCGCTTTATCAAACGCATCGTTGATATCCTCGGCTTTATACATCGCAAGAACGGGGGAGAGC
>CAYNUD010000124.1:4609-4985 GCA_964400315.1 uncultured Clostridium sp.
CACTCAAATCAACGCTTTCAACTTCACCGATAAGGACTTTTGCCTTTTCGGGTACCGTTACGTTTGCAAGCTGCGCCATTTTGAATGCGGACTGACCGACAATTTTTGCGTTAAGAGCACCGTTGATGAGAATGGTTTTTCTGACCTTCTCCGTTTCTTCCTTGTTGAGGAAATAACAGCCTCTGTCGGCAAATTCCTTTTTGACGGCATCATATATGTTCTTATGAACGATAACCGACTGCTCCGAAGCGCAGATCATACCGTTGTCAAAGGTTTTTGAATGAATGATGGAGTTAACCGCAAGAATGATATCGGCGGTATCGTCGATTATCGCGGGAGTGTTACCTGCGCCTACGCCGAGTGCGGGTTTGCCGGA